>DATMAH010000063.1:0-14659 GCA_035583735.1 Dehalococcoidia bacterium | reverse complement strand
CGCAGGGCGCCTACGCCGCGCTGCAGAACGCGCCCGAGCTGGCGCGCACGGTGTGGGGGTGGCAGATCCCGCAGCGCGCCGCATACGTCGCTCGCCGTACGTTCGAGTACATCTTCCCCACGCGTCCGGCTCCGAAGGGCTCGGTGAAGGCGCCGATCGACTCGTTTAGCTGGGCCCGCGGGGCCGGCGGCGCCGTGGCGGACGCCGAAGAGGACGAGGAGGAGTACGACGAGGACGACGAGCCCGTCCAGGGCGAGCTGTTCGACGACGAGGAAGAGGAGCTCGACGAAGACGAAGAGGGTGACGAGGGCGTCGAGACCGACGGCGAGGGCCGCCGCCGTACGAAGGACGGCTGGCAGCTCCCGCCCATGGACGTGCTCGTCGACAAGGCGGAGGAGCGCGACCAGAAGGCCAATAACGAGCTGCGCGCCGGCCTCATCGAGGAGACGCTCGCCAGCTTTGGCGTCGACGCAAAGGTGGTGCAGATCAACGAAGGCCCGACCGTGACGCAGTTCGGCATCGAGCCCGGCTGGGAGATCAAGACGCGCAACGTCGTCCAGCGGGACGAGGACGGCAAGCCGATCATCGGCAAGGACGGCAAGCCCAAGACGTATGTTGAAGAGGTGTCCCGCAGCCGCGTCCGCGTCCAGCGCATCACGTCGCTGGCGAACGACCTGGCACTCGCCCTCGCCGCGCCGTCGATCCGCATCGAGGCGCCGGTGCCCGGCAAGCCGGTGCTGGGCATCGAGGTGCCGAACGCGAGCAAGTCGCTCGTCACGCTGCGCAGCGTCGTCGAGACGCCGGCGTTCCAGCGCCAGGCGACGAAGAGCAAGCTGACGATCGCCCTGGGCCAGAGCGTCTCCGGTGAGCCGATCATCGCCGACCTGGCGAAGATGCCGCACCTGCTCATCGCCGGCGCGACGGGGTCCGGCAAGTCCGTCTGCATGAACGCGATCATCTCCTGCATCCTCATGCACGCCTCGCCGGCGGACGTGCGGTTCGTGATGATCGACCCCAAGCGCGTCGAGCTGTCGTCCTTCGCGCCGATCCCGCACCTCGCCTTCTCCAACATCGTCGTCGATATGGACAAGGTCGTCGGCACGCTGCAGGCCGTCATCCACGAGATGGAGGCGCGCTACCGCAAGTTCGCCTCGATCGCCGTGCGCAACATCGACGGCTACAACCGCAGCCCGCGGGCGAGCGAGAAGCTGCCGTACTGGGTCGTCATCATCGATGAGCTGGCCGACCTGATGATGGCGGCGCCGTTTGAGGTGGAGCGGCAGATCTGCCGTCTCGCGCAGCTTGCCCGCGCGACCGGCATCCACCTCGTCGTCGCCACGCAGCGGCCGTCCGTCGATGTCATCACCGGCCTCATCAAGGCCAACTTCCCGACGCGCATCGCGTTCGCCGTCAGCTCGCAGGTGGACTCGCGCACGATCCTGGACATGGCGGGCGCGGAGAAGCTGCTGGGCCGCGGCGACATGCTCTACATGGCGCCCGATGCCGCCAAGCCGCGCCGCCTGCAGGGCGTCTACGTCTCCGACGAGGAGATCGAGGCACTGGTCAACTTCTGGACGCAGGAGCGCTTCGCCGGCATCGAACGGCCGACGTACGACCACCTCTTCGACGAGGCGAAGGCGGCACTCGAGGCGGAGGGCGCGACCGACGACATGTTCGAGCGCGCGAAGGAGCTGGCGCTCGAGCACAACCGCATCTCGACGTCGCTGCTGCAGCGGCGCCTCCGCATCGGCTACCCCCGCGCGGCGCGGCTGATGGACCTGCTCGAAGAGGCCGGCATCGTCGGCCCGAACGAGGGCGGGGGGTCGCGCCAGGTGTACGACCCGGACGACCGGCCCATGTTCACCGGCGACCCGGAACGCGAGGACCGGCTCTAGCGGCGCCGTCCGTTCGAGACGCCTACGGTATCGCGTCCAGCTCAGCCCGCGTGTCGGGCGGGATCTCGACCTCCAGCCGGTAGATGATGTCGTTCAGGCCGGCGATCCAGATGCGCCCGCGCTCGTCAACATCGATGCCCACAGGGCGCGTGCCGCCGTGCCGCGGCGGGAAGACGAAGACGCCGCGCTGCTTGCCGTCCCGGTCGTACAGCAGGATGCGGTCGGCGGTCGGCTCGGTGACGATGACGAGGTCGTCGGTCACCGTCAGGTGCGGGATCTGCACCCCCGTGCCGCCGGCGCCTCGGAACGCCTCGGCCCGCCCGTCTGGCGACCAGTGGACGATGCTGCGGCCCTCGAAGTCGGCGATATAGAGGCTGCCGTCGGGGGCGATGGCGGTGTCGGACGGCTGGCGCGGCCGCACCTCGCCCGCGGAGGTGGGGAGCGTCCGCACGTCGCCGCTGGTCAGCGAGACCTCGTAGATGTGCCCGCCGGACGGCGACGTCACGATGGCGCGGTCGCCCTGCACGTCGACGCCGGTCGCCGTCGCGAAGGCGCCCTCGACCCGTCCGAGCTCCTGGCCATCCCGGGAGAGGAGCAGCATCCGCTTCGTCTCGGTGTCCACCAGCACGATGCGGCCGTCCTCTGTCGTCGCGAGGTCGCTGATCGTCGCTACGTCAGGCTCGAACGACGAGACGAGCGCGCCAGCGTCATCGAGGATGCCCACCTTGCGCTCCGACGCCACGACGGCGCCGCCCCCGGGCAGCGCGGCGATCGCCGAGGGACTGGGAAAACCGGGGATCTGCAGCCCCGCCGCGAGCGTCTGGTCGACCGCCACGCGGACGATCGCCGGCGGGCGGTACGGCTCCGTCGGGATGGCGAACTCGCGGCCGTCCAGCAGGCGCCAGCCCTCCTCCCCCGGCAGGCGCATCTCGATCGACCAGTCCGCCCACGACGTGACGGTGTACTGCACCGAGATCTCGTGCGGCCCGGCATCGAGCGCGATCGTCTCCTCTTTGCGGAGCGAGCTGTGCGCGCCGCCGTTATCCACGAGCAGCTCGCCGTCGACGAAGAGCTGCGCCGACGAACTGGAGACCACTGCGAAGCCATACTCGCCGGCCGTCTCCGCCTGGATGACGCCGCGGTACTCGATGGCGAACGACTCTCGGGCCGGGTCTTCGGCCGGCACGGCGAACGGCAGCTCTCCACGCATCACCAGGTCACCGGAGAACTCCGAACCGCGGTGGAACAGCACCTCGAAGCCGTAGTCGCCGGCGACCGGCCGCGCGTACAGCACCTGGCCGGCGGCCATCTCTCCCGCTGCCGATTCGGTGCTGTAGCGCAGGTTGACGCGCCCTGGCCCGCTGATCCGCGCCGAAATCGAGATGTCGTGCTCGCCCGGGCCGAGCACGCGGCTGGCGGATGGCCCCTCCGTGAGCAGCTCGCCGTCAACCTCGACGCGGAACTGGTCGCCGGGGCCCTCGATCGAGAAGGTGTGTTCGCCGCCGGCGGACCAGACGTAGCCGCGCCAGGTCGCGACCAGCGGTCCTCCGGCGAGGTCCTCGGCGGTCCAGGCGCGGTTGACGTCCGCGAGGCCAAGGCCTTCCGTCGTGCCGTCCGGCCGCCGTACGCTCAACGCCAGCCCTTGCATCGCCGCGATGTCCGATGCCGGCACCGTCAGCTCGCTGAAGTACAGGCGGCCGAAGCGGTCCACGAAGTCCTCGCGCACCAGGTCCGGGTAGATGCGCTGCAGGTGCGGGATGATGGCGAGCTGGTTCTCGTCCACGATCAGCACGACGTCGCGGCCGTCGGCCGGGAAGACGACGTCCGCGGCGGGGTCGTACGGCTCGAATGTCTTGCCGCGCGCGATCACCTGGAATGCCGGATGGCCGGCGTACTCGCGCGGGATGAGCACGCGTGATTCGCCCGCGCGCTCCGAGACGATCTCGGCGGCGTTCGAGAACGTCGGCGTGAAGGCGTCGTACACTAGTTCCGACTTCGCTTGTCGTTCGAAGGTGTCATAGTAGTTGATGGCGACGCTGCCGCCGACGAGGGCCGCCGCCATCGCCCCGAACGACAGCAGCCCGGCGCGCGTACGGCCCAGTGACCCGTACGCGGCGGCGACGGCGACGCCCGCCAGCAGGAACAGCGGCGGGATGGCGCCGATGGAGCGGATTGCGCTGGGGTTCTCGATGCTGATCGTGAAGACGCTGGGCAGCACCATGACCACCAGCCAGATGGGCAGCGTGCCGTAGCGCCAGCTCCGCCATGAGAGGAGCGCGCCCGCCATCCCCAGCACCAGCAGCGCGCCCGTCACCTCGTCCACCATCGGCGCGAAGGGCAGGTTGTGGCGGCCGTTGTGGTCGCCCGCCACGTTCATCATCTGCGCCACCTTGCGGACGTTGTCGCGCAGGGGCGCATAGCTCTCGCGCTCGTCGACCTCCTTGAACACGTTCACGGCGCGTGTGCGTTCCAGGAACTTGTCCTGGTTGTGATACGCGAAGTTGGCCAGCGGCGCGATGACGATGAGGAAGGCCAGCGCGTACACCAGTATCCCCGTCCGGTGCGACCAGAGGAGCCGCCAGCGCGTCGCGGCAACGTAGGCGAGGAAGAATGCCATCACGAAGGGCACAAACCGGAATGCCAGGTAGGTGTAGATGCCCAGCGCCAGCGATGCGCCTGCCAGCGCCCAGAACGCGTACGACACGCGGCCCCGCGCATCGACGGCGCGGATGAAGAAGTAGACGGCAAGGATCTCGAACAGCGGCTGCAGCGACGCCTCCCACGAGATGCGGCTGAATGTCACCGCCCAGCGCGATACCGCCAGCAGGGCAGTCGCCACCAGCGCCGGCACCGGCCCCAGCAGCGAGCGCGCGAGGAAGTAGAACGCGAGCACCGCCGCCACCCCCGCGACCGCCGGGACGAAGCGCATGGCGAAGACCGTGTAGCCGAACATCTTGAACGACGCGATGAGCATGTACAGGAACAGCGTCGAGCGGCCGAAGTTCGTCTCGCGCCACACCGTCCAGTGGTCCACGTCCATGATGTAGAGGGCGTCCGTGCTGGTGACCGCCTCGTCGTACCAGACGCCCGGCGGGAACTCGACGAACCGCCAGAAGCGGAAGAACGTCGCCAGCGCCATGACGGCGATGACCAGCGCGACCTCCACCCGGAAGGGGAGCGCGTACACGGCCTCCGGTCCCGCCGCCACCGCCCCTGCGCGACGCCGGTGCAGCAGGTAGAAGCCCGTGCCGAACAGCGCGCAGGCGATGAGAAAGCCATACCCGGGGTTCGGAATGGTGCCCGCAAGGTCCGTGATGAGGAACTGCGCCAGAAGCGCCACGGCGAGGCCGGACACGATCAGCGCCGCCGGCGCGAGCGCGCGCAGTCGTTCGAGCGAGACCGCATGCGGGCGCGCCACGCTGCCGGCGGCCGCGGGGGCCTCGATGACGTCGTCGGCCGTGGCGTCGAAGGGCTCGGGCGTGCTCAACGCCGGCCATTATACGGAGGCGGCGCGGGCGTTGCTGTCCGACCGTCAGGTCGCCGGCTGCTCGGCGGGCGGCAGGCCATGGTGGCCGCTGCCCAGCGCCTCGGCGGGGACGGCGCGCTGCTGCAACAGCCAGAGGCGGAAGTAGCGCCCGCGCAGCGCCAGCAGCTCGTCGTGCGTCCCCTGCTCCACCACTTCGCCGTGGTGCAGCACGAAGATGCGGTCCGCGCCGCGCACCGTCGCGAGCCGGTGGGCGATGATGATGCTCGTGCGGCGCGCCGTCAGCCGCTCCAGGCTGTCCTGGATCAGCGCCTCCGTCTCCGAGTCGATGTTCGCCGTCGCCTCGTCCAGCACCAGCATCACCTCCGGGTCGAACGCGACCGAGCGCGCGAAGGCGATGAGCTGCTTCTGGCCGGTGCTGAGGTTGGCGCCGCGCTCCACCAGCTTGTGCGAGTAGCCGTCCGGAAGCTGATTGATGAAGCGGTCCGCCCCCACCAGGCGCGCCGCCGCCCGCACCTGCTCCTGCGAGATCGTGTCGTCCCGCAGGCGGATGTTCTCCTCAATGGTACCGGTGAAGATGAACGGGTCCTGCAGCACCAGGCCGATGTGGCGCCGGAGCGAGTGCTGCTTGACCCGCGAGATATCGTGCCCGTCGACGCGGATGGCGCCGCCCTGCACGTCGTAGAAGCGCAGCAGCAGGTTGATCAGGCTCGTCTTGCCGGCGCCCGTCGCCCCCACGAAGGCCACCCGTTCCCCCGGCGCGATGCGCAGGCTGACGTCCCGCAGCACCCACGTGCCCTCGTTGTAGGCGAACCAGACATGGTCGAACTCCACGTCGCCGGCGATGCGCCCCGGCAGCTCGATCGCGTCCTCGTCGTCCTGCACCCCCTCAGGCTCGTCCAGCAGGGTGAAGATGCGCTCGAGCGCCGCCATCGCCGATTGCAGGATGTTGAAGCGGTCGGCGATCTCGCGCACGGGGTTGTAGTACATCGCGACGAGCTGCAGGAACGCCACGAGCTCGCCGATGCTGAGCGTCTGGTCGAGGACGAAGTGCCCGCCGGCGACGATGATGATGCCGGTCGTGATCGCGCTCACCATCGCCACCACCGGCTCGAACAGCGCGTAGGTCCGCACGACCTCCATGTTCGCGTCAAGCAGCCCGTCATTGTGATGCTCGAACTCGCGGGCATCGGTCTTCTCGCGGCCGAAGAGCTGGATCAGCATCATGCCGCCGATGTGCTCGGCGGTGAACGCGTTCAGCCGCGCGACGTGCAGGCGCTGGCGGCGGTAGGAGTTGCGCATCGCCACGGCGAACCAGCGCATGAGGACGGCCACCAGCGGCATAATCAGCACGACGATGAGCGCCAGCCGCCAGTTCACGTAGAACAACGCGGCCGCCACGCCGACGATCATGAACAGGTCGGCGATGATCGTGATCGCGCCGGCGGTGAGCAGCTCGTTCAGCGCCGTGATGTCGTTGGTGAGGCGCGTGGTCAGCCGGCCGACGGGGTTGGCGTCGAAGAAGGCGATGGACATCCGCTGCAGGTGGCGGAACAGGCGCAGACGGAGGTCGTTCATCACCCTTTGCGCCACCGACACCATGGCCAGCGCCTGCACGTACCGGGAGACGAAGACCGTCGCGAGCGTCCCCAGGTAGAGCAGCGTGATCCACCAGAGGTCGTCCGTCTCACCACGCGTGATGTCGCGGTCGATCGCCTGCTGCACCAGCAGCGGCTGCGCCAGCATGACGCCGGTCGTCAGCAGCAGCAGGACGATCGCGAGCACGACGCGGCCCATGTACGGCCGCATGTATCGCATCAGCCGCCCGGCGAGCCGCGAGTCGTACGCCTTGCCGATGACGTCGTCGTCTTCGTCGTAGCCGTGCATCACCATCAGCCGGGCTCCGGCGATGGCGCGTCTTCCTCGAGCTCTTCCTCGAGCCGCTGCAACCGGTCGAGCTGCGCGTACACCCCGTCGCGGGCCACCAGCTCGTCATGCGTGCCCCGCTCCAGGATCCGCCCGTTGTCCAGCACGATGATCTGGTCCGCCCATTTCACGGCCGAGACCCGGTGCGCGATGATCACCGCCGTCCTGCCCTCGATGTACGAGCGCAGGCCCGCCAGGATGCGCTGTTCCGTGTAGGCGTCGACGTGGGAGAGCGCGTCGTCGAGCACGAGGATCGGCGTCTCGCGTGCCAGCGCGCGGGCGATGGCTGCCCGCTGCTTCTGGCCGCCCGAGAGCGACACGCCGCGCTCTCCGACGACGGTGTCGAGGCCGTTCGGAAGCTGCTGCAGGTCGTTCACGAGCTGTGAGAGCTGCACCGCGCGCGCGATCGCCTCCGGCCCCGCGTCGCCGCCCCACGCCACGTTCTCGCCCAGCGTGGCGGAGAAGAGGAACGACTCCTGCGGCACGTATGAAATCGCGCCGCGAAGCTGCTTCAGGGGGATGTCGCGGACGTCGCGGCCGTCGATCGTGACGCGGCCCTCGCGCACATCGTAGATACGGGCGATGAGGTTGACGAGCGTCGTCTTGCCGCTGCCGGTGGGCCCGACGATGGCGGCCGTGGTGCCGGCCGGGATGTCCAGCGTGATCTCGTGCAGGACGGGGTGGTTGAAGTAGCCGAAACTGACGCGCTCGAAGACGATGTCCCCCCGGACCTCCGGCAGCGGCGAGATGCCGGGCGCATCGGTGATGGCCGGCTTGCGCGCCAGCACCTCTTCGACGCGCACCATCGACGCGGCCGCCTGCTGGTACAGCGTCAGCGTCCAGCCGAGGTTCACCATCGGCATCGACAGCAGGGCGATGTAGCTGTTGAACTGGACGAACTGGCCCGGCGTCAGGTCCCCGTTTCGCACCTCGATGGCGCCGACGTAGATGACGATGACGGTGCTGAGGCCGATGAGCACCGCCAGCAGCGGCCAGATCGCCGCCGAGAGCCGCGCCCACGCGATGTTCGCGCGCTCGTAGGCCAGCGCCTCCCGCTCGAACGCGGCGGCCTGGTTCTCCTCCTGCACGTACGCCTTCACCACGCGCGCTCCAGAGAAGTTCTCCTGCGCGAACGTCGCGAGGTTGCCGAACTGCGTCTGCACAGCGTGATATCGCTTTTCGACGACCTGCCCCACCCACACGAACAGGATTGTTACGAGCGGCAGCGGCAGCGTGGCCAGCAACGCCAGCTTCACATTGATCGTGAGCATAATCACAAGCCCGGCGACGAACAGCAGCGCCGAGCGCGCGAGGTCCATCAGCCCCGGCCCCAGGAACTCGCGGACCGTCGCGATGTCGTTTGAGACACGCGCCATCAAGTCGCCGGTCTGGCTTTCATGGAAGAATTTCTGGTCCAGCGCCTGCAGGTGTGAATACGCGTCGCGCCGCAGGTCGTACTCGATCTTGCGGGATGACCCGCTGACGTAATGCCGGGTGACGAAGCGGAGCGCGCTATCGACGGCCTGGATGCCGATGGTCAGGCCGGCCAGGAGGTAGAGCTCGCGGTTGCTGCCCTGCTCGAGGAGGTTGTCGATGGCGAGGCCGAGGACGTACGGCGCGAGGATGCTGGCCGCGGCCGCCCCGGCCAGCGCGAGCAGCCCAACCGTCATGCGGAAGCGGTAACGCAGGACGTACGGCCAGAGCCGGCCGGCGAAGATCACGGAAGCCTGTCACAGTCCATGTAAAGGGAGTGCAAGCGGGCATTCTAGGCGACACCGCGGAGCCGTGGTAGAGTACTATCCACCTTGTGAATACGCGAAGCGGGAATCGTGAGGAACAATTCACCTATCTCTTGACACAGGCACGAGGTTGGGAGATTGTATGGCCACTCGCGAACCCGGAGGGAGCGCCAGAGCGTGAAGGGAGACAGGAACGATGGCCGGTAGCTATTGGGACAAGTTCACGAGGCGACGGATCACGCGCCGCCGCATGTTGCAGTCGACGGGTGTCGCAGGGGCCGCGGCGGGCGCGATCTGGCTCGTCGGCTGTGGCGACGACGACGACGGGAACGGCGGCAACGGGAACGGGAATGGCACACCGGGCACGGGCCCGACGCAAGCCGCGGGGACGCCGGTCCGCGGCGGTCGCTACCAGGTCGGCAGCACCGCTGACTTCGACACGTTCGACCCGCACCTCGCGATCGCGGCGGCCGTCGGCTACTTCCCGCGGCTCTACAACGTGCTCGTCAACTTCTCGTCGCTCGACTCGGAGTTCCGCTTTGACGACCTGTCGACGGAGTTCGAGCAGCCGGACGAGACGACGTACATCTTCACCATCCGCCCCGGCGTGAAGGTCGGGCCGAACCCGCTGGGCGTGCCTGAGCGCGACCTCGACGCGTCCGACGTGGTGGCCAGCTACGAGCGCATCAAGGCGCTGCCGCAGTCGAACGCATACGCCTTCATCGGCCAGTGGGTCGCGAGCCAGGAAGCCTCGGCGGACAACATGACCTACACGCTGACGACGCCGAAGCCGTACGCGTTCTTCCGCGACCGCATCGGCAGCGCGATCAACACCATCGTCCCGAAGGAGGCGCTGGAGCCCGGCACCGTCGACCGGCTGCTGACCAACGCCGCGGGTGCGGGCCCGTACGTGCTGCGCCCGGACAGCTACACCGAGGGCCAGGGCGCCGTGCTCGACTCGAACCCGAACTACTACCGGACGGACGAGAACAACAACAACGAGAAGGTGCCGTACGTCGACGGCATCGACGTCAAGATCATCATGGCCCGCGAATCGATCCGCACGGCGTTCATCGACGAGCAGCTCGACGTCTACGGCGCGCAGAACGTCGATGAGGCGAACGACCTCCAGCGGCGCAACTCCAACTACCAGGTCGTGCGTGACCCGGTGAACACGTTCATCAGCTTCACCATGAACCCGACGAAGGAGCCCTGGACGGACGCGCGCATCCGCAAGGCGGCCATGCACGCCATCGACCGCCAGGAGTACATCGACCGCGTCTACAGCGGCGAGGCGCAGGCGAACGGCCTCCTGCACTGGCCGCTCGGTGACATCGCACTCCCCGCAGAAGAGCGCGACGAACTGCAGAAGTTCGACCCGGAGCTCTCGCGGCAGCTCATCCGCGAAGCGACCGGCCAGGACACGATCCGCGTGCGCGTCATGTACCCGGCCGAGTCCACCGTCGAGGAGCACAACCTGCACCTGCCGATCTGGCTGCAGCAGATGGAGCGCGCCGGCTTCGAGATCGACGCCGAGCCGCTGGACTTCACGACGTGGCTGGACAGATACACCAACGTCAACTACGACGCGAGCCTCGCGCTCAACCAGGTCTACGAGTACGCCGAGTTCAACCTCGACTGGCAGCATTCCGAGGGTCCGGCGCGCAACGGCATCTACGCTACCGGCGTGGGCGCGGTCGTGCCCGAGATCGACGCCGAGATCGACCGCGTGAAGTCCCTCACCGACCCGGAGGAGTTCAAGTCGGCGATCCACGCGCTGCAGCGCATGATCTACGAGGCCGGCCCGACGTTCCTGCCGCTGGTCAGCCCGTACTCGTTCACGCTGTACCAGCCGTGGGTGAAGAACATCCCGCAGGGCCTCGGCTCCAGCGGCCTCTACCTCAACACGTGGTGGCTGGACAAGGCGTAGGACGCTAGATGCAGACGTTCATCCTGCGCCGGCTGCTCATCGGTCTCGTCATCCTGTTCGTGCTCTCGGTGGCGGTGTTTGCCCTGCTGCGCATCATCCCCGGCGACCCGGCGCAGCGGAAGTGCGGGCTGACCTGCAAGACGGAGCAGATCGAGGCGATCCGTGAGCAGTACGGATGGGATAAGCCATACCCCGTGCAGTACTGGGACTGGCTCAGCGGCGTCATGACGGGCGACCTCGGCACCTCGCAGGTGAACAACCGGCCGGTGACGGACGCCATCCGCCAGCGGCTGCCGGTGACGCTGGAGATCATGGTGCTGACGCTGCTGTTCACCGTCGCCGTCGGTGTCCCCTTCGGTGTCATATCGGCCATCTGGAAAAACTCGCCCGTCGACTTATCCGTGCGGTTCATAGCGATCCTTGGCCTTGCCATACCCTCGTTCTGGGTGGCCGTGATGGTGCTGATCTTCCCGCAGGAGTGGTGGGGCTACGCGCCGGTCATCGGGCGCAAGGTCAGCCTCATGGATGACCCGATCGGCAACTTCCAGCAGGTGGCGCCCGCGGCGGCCGTGCTCGCGCTGGGTTCCGCGGCGGGCGTCATGCGTCTCACGCGCTCGTCGCTGCTGGAGACGTTGCGGCAGGACTACATGCGGACGGCCCGCGCCAAGGGCCTTGCGGAACGGTCCGTGATCATCCGGCACGGGCTGAAGAACTCGCTGATCCCGGTGGTTACGGTGCTGGGGCTGCAGATGTCGAACCTGCTCGGCGGCGCCATCATCGTCGAGCAGATCTTCACGCTGCCCGGGCTCGGACAGTACACGTTCTCCGCGCTCCAGGCGAAGGACTTCGAAGTCGTCCAGACGATGACGTTGTACGCCGGCGTCACCGTGGTCGTCCTCAACCTGGCGGTCGACGTCAGCTACGCCTGGCTCGACCCGCGCATCAGGTACTCGTAAGGGGAGGGACAGGTCCGTGGCGGAGAACATGGCCTACACGTCCGGAGTGCTCGTCACCGACGGCGTCCTTGCGCGCCGTCAAGCGGACTGGGCCGCGCGCCTCCGGAAGTGGCGGACGATCGCCCGGCAGAACCCGCTCGGCGTCTTCGGCCTCGTCATCATCGTCACCTTCGTAATCGTCGCCGTCTTCGCGCCCGTCATCGCGCCGTACGACCCGCGCGAGTTCGTCGGCGCGCGCGATGAGGGCATCTCGAGCGAGTTCTGGTTCGGCACGGAACGCCTCGGCCGCGACATCTTCAGCCGCGTCGTCTACGGCAGCCGCATCTCGCTCTCGGTGGCCTTCATCGCCGTCATCGGCGGCGCTACCGTCGGCCTCATCCTGGGCATTATCTCCGGCTACATCGGGGGCGTCATCGACTCGGCAATCCAGCGCGTGGTCGACGCGGCCATCGCGTTCCCGGCGCTGCTGCTGCTGCTGATCATCACGCAGGCGCTCGGCCCGTCCTTCCGGACGATCGTCTTCGCGCTCAGCCTCGCCGTCATCCCCGGCGTCACACGCGTCGTGCGCGGGGCCGTGCTGTCGGAGCGCAACAACCAGTACATTGAGGCCGCGCGCGCCAGCGGTGCGAACACGCCGCGCATCCTCTTCCGCCACATCCTGCCGAATGTGGTGGCGCTGGCCATCATCGTCATGACGACCTTGCTCGGCGGCATCATCCTGGCGGAGTCGGCGCTCTCGTTCCTCGGCCTCGGCATTCCCGATTCAGTGAGCTGGGGCGGCGACGTCGCGAAGTCGCGCGAGTTCGTCCCGTACCACATCCCGTCGGCGATCTTCCCCGGCGCCGCCATCACGCTGACGGTGCTGGGGTTCAACCTGCTCGGCGACTCGATCCGCGACATCTTCGACCCGCGTCTGCGCGGTTCGCGCTAGACAGACAGCGCACAGGACGATCGCTGAGAGCGCCGGCCGCCAGTGCCGGCGCTGTTCTTGTTCCGTTCCGCATGAAGTCCAATTCCCGAACGCGGCCTCATTCTTGATCGTCGGTGGGCGCTCGCGTAGCGTTGCGGCGTTGCGCCGCGGGATAGAGGGAGGGTAACGCCGCATGCCGGAGGAGCCGGTCTCACGCTACTACTGGTCGCAGCGGCTGAAGCTGCACTACGCCGTCTGGGGCCAGGAGACCGCACCGCCGCTCCTGCTCATCCACGGCAACCGCGACCATGCACGGACATGGGACCGCGTTGCCGGGAGACTCATGGACCACTACTGCGTCTACGCCGTCGACCTGCGCGGCCACGGCGATAGCCAGTGGTCCGTCGGCGGCCAGTACAGCCTGCCGGAGTTCGTCCTCGACGTCGCCATGCTCGCCGACCAGCTCGAGCGATTCCCGCTGACGGTGATCGGCCACTCGCTCGGCGGCGCCGTCGCGCTCGAGTACACCGGTGTGTTCCCGGAGAACGTGCGGAAAGTGGTCGCCATCGAGGGTCTCGGCCCGCCCGTGCGCGAGCCCACGCCCGCCTCGGTGCGCATGCGCAACTGGATCCGGCAGATGCAAGAGTTCGACCAGCGAAAGCCGCGCCGCTACGGCGCCATGGACGATGCCGTGCGCCGCATGCAGGAGGAGAACCCCCACCTGACCCCGGAGATGGCCCTCCACCTGACGCAGCACGGCATGCGCGAGAACGACGACGGCACGCTGAGCTGGAAGTTCGACAACTACGTGCGCCTCCAGTCGCCGTACGAGTTCAACATGGCGGAGGCGCGCGAGATCTGGAACCAGATCCGCTGCCCCGTGCTGCTCATTCGCGGCAGCGAGAGCTGGGCGTCGGACCCCGAGCGCGACGGCAAGGCCTCCGCCTTCCACGATGTCCGCAGCGTGCTCGTCAAGGATGCCGGGCATTGGGTGCACCACGACCAGTTCGACACCTTCATGCGCCTCGTCGAGGAGTTCCTCGCCGAGTAGCTCTCGCGCCTAGGTGCCCAGCAGCCGCAGCGCGCTCCTGAGCGCGTCT
This sequence comes from Dehalococcoidia bacterium, assembly GCA_035583735.1. Lineage (GTDB taxonomy): Bacteria > Chloroflexota > Dehalococcoidia > DSTF01 > JACRBR01 > DATMAH01. Next base: position 719 of record DATMAH010000063.1, on the reverse strand, counting down.
GAGAAGATATCTACCGCCGGGTCGTCGAGCGCCCCGCTCACCAGCGACGCGTCATCGGACGGCGGCGGTTCCACCATCTCGGCGAACTCCCTGCCGTCCCACGTCTCGCTGACGGAGATGTGGCCACTCGCGTCATCGAACCGCGCCTCCATCGCCGCCGCGCGCGTGCGGATGACCACGCCGCGGACGGGCATAGCGCCGCCATCGCGCTTCGTCAGGATGCGCACGCCGCGGCTACCCATGTACAGCGTCGCCTCGAGGCCACCCGCCGAGAACTCCGCATCGGCGATGGTGAGACGCAGTCGCGACGCCAGCCAGCCAGCGAGGAGCAGCGCGCCTGTGGACGGCGCAGGGTCGCCCGAGATGATCTCCACCGACTCGATGTTGGCCAGCTCGCGCACGCCGTCCTCGCCATCGAAGCACGCGGCGATGATCGACCGCCAGACCGCCGTCCGCCGCCACGCCAGGTCGATGACGCCCACCCCATACACGTCCTGGAGGTGCATCACCGCCTGCAGCATCGCCGGCGGGTCTTCCCCGTCCGCGGAATCGACGATGACGCGGTCGGCGACGGTGACGATCTCGGCCGCGAGCTGGGTCTGGCTCTCCGGCCGCCCAAAGATCCAGGCGAAGACGGGCACGTCGGGGACGAGCAGCGACAGCACCGACGACGCGAGCGAGCGCTCGTCGGCCGGCCCCCCGCGCAGCAGCACCTGCTC
>DATMAH010000062.1:0-6927 GCA_035583735.1 Dehalococcoidia bacterium | reverse complement strand
CCCCCGCCCGCCGCAGCAGGCGCTCCAGAGTACCGCGCAGGTCGCTGTAGCGGGCGTCCGCGGCGGGACGTCGGGCGCCGATCACGATGTCAAGCCCGCCCACGACCGGCAGCGAGTCGACGGCTGCGCGGAGCCGGCGCTTGGTGCGGTTGCGAACCACGGCCTTGCCGACGACCTTGCCGGCGACGAAGCCGAAGCGCGAGCACGGTCGCTGGTTCGGGCGGACACGCAGGACGAGAAGGCGGTCACGGTACACCTGGCCGGTGCGGTAGGTCTCGGCGAAGTCCCGGCGGTGCCTGAGGCGCTGCGATTTGCGCATGGCGGCGCGCCCTCGGCGGCGCGGCGGCGCCTACTTGACGACGACGAGGCGCCTGCGGCCCTTGGCGCGGCGGCTGGCGATGACGCGGCGGCCGCCCGGGCTGGACATGCGGTGGAGGAAGCCGTGGCGGCGGCGTCGCGGGATGCGCTTGGGCTGGTAGGTGCGCTTGGGCACGGCGGCTCCTTCCGGGGCAAGCGTATGCGCCCGGGTACGGGCGCGAGAGGCAGTATAGGGGGCGGCGGAGCCGAGGGCAAAGGACTGTACTCGTCTTGTGTAGATGGGCAGTGAACGTGTCCCACCGTAACTGGGCAGTGATTCTGTCACACCATGAAGGACAGAATCACTGCCCGACGACAGGACAACGGGCAGGGCCGCCGACGGGGACCGTGAACCCCCTGGGGAGGGGTTGACAGGTATGCTTCGCCGGGAGTACGCTGTGACTGTCTGGACAGACCCATCCCATGGGGGTAGGGAGAGAGCGGATGAGAGGCGAGACGAAGGCGGAGGTCCTGAAGCGGCTCAATTTCATTGAGGGGCACCTGGCCGGCATCCGGCGCATGGTGGAAGCGGACAAGTACTGCGTCGACGTGCTGAAGCAGACGTACGCCGTGCGCCGTGCGATCGAGAAGATGGAGGGCATCATGCTCGACGGCCATCTGCGGACGTGCGTCGTCGACGGGATCCGCGAGGGCCGCGACGACGAGGTGCTGTCCGAGCTGACGGAGCTGTACGAGATGGCGGGGAAGTAGTCGCTGGTCGCAGGTGACTGGCGAGCATGGCGGGCGCGTGATGGTTGCGCGGGCAACGACGGTGCGCCGAGGCAGACGGGAGAAAGGAGAGAAGCATGAAGACGCTGGTATTCGACGTGAAGGGGATGACGTGCGACAACTGCGTGCGGCACGTCACCGAGGCGATCAAGGGCGTGGAAGGCGTGCGCGACGCGAAGGTGTCGCTCGCTGAGAACACGGCCGTCGTCGAGGGCGACTTCGACGAGCGCAAGATCGCGGAGGCGGTCGAGGAGGAGGGCTACGAGGCAGTCGCGCGCTCGTAGTCATCGCAACCAGATCAAGATCGGCAGTGATCTCAGAGGAAACATCGATCGATGAATGCGCGCTGCGTGCGCGGTAGATGAGAGGACAGGATGGCGACCGCAACACAGCCAGAGCAGCGGAGCAAGACGCGTACGCGCGACGCGGAGACGCTGTCGCTGGACATCAGCGGCATGACGTGCGCGTCGTGCGTGCGCCGGGTGGAGCGCGCGCTCGGGAAGGTCGAGGGCGTCGAGACGGCGAACGTGAACTTCGCGTCTGAGAAGGCGCTCGTGACGGGCACGGCGCCGGTGGAGGCGCTGGTGGCGGCGGTGGAGAAGGCGGGCTACAACGCCCGTCCCTCTACGGCGGAGTCCGAGCGCGACGCGGCTGCGGACGCGGGGGCGCGCGGCACGCTGCTGCTGACGGTGTTCGGCGCCGTCCTGGCGATACCGGCGATCGTGCTGGGGATGGGGATGGACATCGCCGGCATCTACCTGCTGGGCGACGAGCGGCTGACGGCGTGGGCGGTGTTCGCGCTCGTCACGCCGATCCAGGTGGTCCTGGGCTGGCGCTACTACAAGGGTGGCATCGCGTCGCTGCGCCATCTGAACCCGAACATGGACGTGCTCATCGCGCTGGGGACGACGACGGCGTACGTCTACAGCGCCTGGGTGGTGATCACGGAGCAGCCGTACGTGATGTTCTTCGACGTCTCGGCGGCGGTGCTGGTCTTCATCACGATGGGCAAGTACTTCGAGGAGCGCTCCAAGCGCGCGGCGTCCTCGGCGATCCGGTCGCTGCTCAACCTCTCCGCGAAGTCGGCGCGGGTGCTGCGCGACGGCCAGGAGGTCGAGGTGCCGGTTGAGCAGATCGGCGTCGGCGACGTCTTCGTCGTGCGGCCGGGCGAGAAGGTGGCGGTCGACGGGGTGATCGAGTCGGGCCGCAGCACGGTCGACGAGTCGATGATCACGGGCGAGTCGATCCCGGTGGAGAAGCGGCCGGGCGACACGGCGATCGGCGGCACGATCAACCAGGACGGCGTGATGCAGGTGCGGGCGAGCGCCGTGGGCGCGGAGACGGTGCTATCGCGGATGGCGCGCATGGTGGAGGAGGCGCAGGGGTCGAAGGCGCCGATCCAGCGGCTGGTGGACCAGGTGGCGGCGGTGTTCGTCCCCGTCGTCATCGTCATCGCGCTGGGGACGTTCCTCGCGTGGGGGTTCTTGACCGAGCCGGAGTACGCATGGTCGGACAGCCAGTGGATCACGGGCATGCGGGCGGCCGTGGCGGTGCTGATCATCGCCTGCCCCTGTGCGCTGGGGCTGGCGACGCCGACGGCGATCATGGTCGGCACGGGGCTGGGCGCCGAGCGCGGGATCCTCATCAAGAACGCGGAGGTGCTGGAGCGGGCGAAGACGCTCGACGTGGTGGTGCTGGACAAGACCGGCACGCTGACGGAGGGCCGGCCCATCGTCACGGAAGCGATCCCGACGGGGGTGATGCCGGAGCAGGCGCTGCTGACGCTGGCGGCCGCCGCCGAGCGGGGCAGCGACCACCCGCTGAGCCGGGCGATCGTCGATGCGGCGGTGGAGTCCGGGTACGAGCTGCCGGAGGCGGCCGACTTCGCGTCGGTCACGGCGCGGGGGGTGGAGGCGACGGTGGAGGGACGGCGCGTCCTGGCGGGGAACCGCGCGCTGATGGAGGAGCGCGGCATCGCGTTCGACGCGGCGGTTGCGTCGGAGTTCGAGCGGCTGGAGTCGATGGGCCGCACGGTGATCGTCGTCGCCGTCGACGGGACGGTCGAGGGCGTGATCGGGATCGCCGACGAGGTGAAGCGCACGGCGGCGCGGGCGGTAGAGGCGCTGCACGCGCTTGGGTTGCGCGTGATCATGATGACGGGCGACAACGAGCGCGCGGCCGCAGCGGTGGCGCAGAGCGTGGGCATCCGCGAGTGGCGCGCGCAGGTGCGCCCGGAGGACAAGCTGGAGCTGGTGCGCTCGCTGCAGTCGCAGGGGCTGAGCGTGGCGATGGCCGGGGACGGCGTGAACGACGCGCCGGCGCTGGCGCAGGCCGACATCGGCATCGCCATGAGCACGGGCACGGACGTGGCGATCGAGGCGGGCGACATCACGTTGCTGCACGGCGACATCTCGAAGGTCGCCGAGGCGATCGCGCTGAGCCGGCAGACGCTGACGACGATCCGGCAGAACCTGGTGTGGGCGTTCGGCTACAACGTCGTCGCCATCCCGGTCGCGGCGCTGGGGCTGCTGAACCCGGTGATCGCGGGCGCGGCGATGGCGTTCAGTTCCGTCTCGGTGATGTCCAACAGCCTGCGGCTGCGGACGAAGGCGAAGCGCATCGCGCGCGAGAGCGGCAACACGTACGTGGCGCCGAGCGGGCGGGCGGTGTTCGTGCAGAACTTCGGGCCGGTGGCGGCGCTGGCGCTGGCGGCGATCGTGCTGCTGGCGCCGCTGACGGTGTTCACCGGCATCGACCGCGGCTGGTTCTCGACGGCGGAGGCGCTGGGGCCGGGGGAGGTGCGCGCCGAGCTGAAGAACTTCGAGATCGATGTTTCGGACGACACGCTGGAGGCAGGCGAGTGGACGTTCCTCGTCGAGCACGAGGAGGAGCGCGGGCACGGCAACCGCGAGCTGCCAGGGGAGACGCACGACCTGGTGGTGATGCGCGTGGACGCGGACGGATCGCGGGAGATCGTCGGGCGGACGGCGGCGCTGAAGAGCGGCGAGGAGGAGGAGCTAGTGGTGACGCTGGAGCCGGGGACGTACGAGCTGTTCTGCTCGATCGCGGAGGAGTACGACGGCGAGCCGGTCGTGCACGCCGACGAGGGCATGCGGCGGACGATCACGGTGGAGTAGGTCGCGGGAGGTTGGAGACTAGAGGTGAGAGGGCGGAGGCCTCCGTGCTTCGGCGATGTGTGCAGATCGTCCTCGTGGGAGACGGGCGCGGCGGGTCGTCAGCGTGAAGACGCCGCCCGCGAGGACGAGCTGCGGCTGGCCGGGGTGCGCTTGCCGCGGCAGTCACGTTGCTTCGTGAGCACGACCGTCAAGTCGTACCCGAGCGCGTCGGCGTAGGCGATGATGGTGTCCAGGCGCGGGCTGTGCCTCGCGGACTCGAACCGGCTGACGACGTTGGCGGGCACGTCCATCCGGCGCGCCAGCTCGCTCTGCGAGATCCCCAATTGCTGCCGCGCGCCGATGAGCTTGCTGAGCGTTTTGAACCGCGGGCCGAGGCGGTCGTATTCCTCCTTCAGTTGCGGGTTGGCAGCATGGAGCTTTGAGCGTGCTTCTCGCCAGGTAGTCATCTTTGCCTCTTCCCCTTCCCCTTCGCGCCGTGACGCTGGACCGGCGGATGGCGCCGCTTCCAGTCATCGAAACGCCGTCGCGCCGTGCCAAGCTCTCGCGCGTCTAGCTTCTGCGACTGCTTCCTCCACGCGTGTACCAATACATACTTGCCCTCGTGTAGCCCGTACGCGATGCGGTGATTCCCCGGGCGCAGCTGAAATAGCCGGTCCTTCTTGTCAATGGCAGACGCGAACGGATACCGTAGCCGTTCGCCCTTCTCCTCAAGGAGGTCGATGTACCGCTCGATCGCGGCGGCCTCTGCGGGGCGGGAGCGACCGAGTCTCTCGATGTAGTCATAGACCGGTTCCTCTCCTCGCGCATCGGCGTAGAGGACGACCTCAGTCACCGATATGCTATCGCATGACTGCGATAGTCGCGTCAATCCGGTGGGCCATGTTTGCCCCTGGTGCTGGCATACGGACGCGTCGGGCGTGTGCTCCGCGCGAGGTCTGCGGAGTGTTGCGTGCGTTGACAGCCACGCGGAGCGGCGGATAGCCTTCGGGTGCCATGATGAAGCTGACTGGGAAGCTGGGCGCTGGACGCAGGCCGCGTCGCTGACGGGCGCCGGTCCCGCTTGCCTCGCGAGCCACGGTCGCCCCGGCGCCGTGGCCGTTTCGCTTTTAGGGCACGTGCAAACGGGAACGGGCAACGGGCAACGGCCAACGCGCGACAGGGCCGAACGGCGGCGCCCGGCGCCCGCGAACAAGGAGTGACGACGTGACGACGATACACGTGCGCGACCCGTACCTGGCCGAGACGGAGAAGGTGGACCCGGAGATCTTCCGCATCATCAAGGCCGAGGAGCAGTACCAGGTCGACACGATCCGGCTGATCCCGTCGGAGAACTACACCTCCCGCGCGGTGATGGAGGCGACGGGGTCGGTGCTGGCGAACAAGTACAGCGAGGGCTACCCGGGGAAGCGCTACTACGAGGGCCAGCGGAACGTCGACGAGCTGGAGACGCTGGTGCAGGAGCGCGCGAAGGCGCTGTTCGGGGTGGAGCACGCGAACGTGCAGCCGTACAGCGGCTCTCCGGCGAACCTGGCGGTGTACCTGGCGCTGCTCTCGCCGGGCGACACGATCATGGGGCTGAGCCTGCCGCATGGCGGCCACCTGACGCACGGCTGGACGGCCAGCGCGACGAGCAAGTTCTGGAACGCGATCCGCTACGAAGTGGACGCGGCGACGCACCTCATCGACTACGACGCGGTGCGCGAGATGGCGCTGCGCGAGCGGCCGCGCATCATCGTGGCGGGGGCGACGGCGTACCCGCGGCAGTTCGACTTCGCGAAGTTCGGCGAGATCGCGCGGGAGGCAGGGGCGTACTTCCTGGCGGACATCTCGCACATCTCGGGGCTGATCGTCGCCGGCGCGCACCCGGACCCGGCGCCGCACGCCGACGTGGTGATGACGACGACGCACAAGACGCTGCGCGGCCCGCGGGGCGCGATGATCATGTGCAAGGCGGAGCACGCGGAGGCGATCGACAAGGCGGTGTTCCCGGGGCTGCAGGGTGGGCCGCACGAGAACACGATCGCCGGCATCGGCGTGGCGCTGAAGGAAGCGGCGTCGGCGGAGTTCCGCGAGTACGGGCAGCAGGTGGTGCGCAACGCGAAGGCGCTGGCGGCGGAGCTGCTGGAGCGCGGGTTCGACCTGATCACGGGTGGCACGGACAACCACCTGATCCTCATCGACCTCACGGGCAAGAAGGTGATCGGCAAGAAGGCGGCGCGCGCGCTCGACCGGGCGGGCATCGTCGCGAACTACAACACGATCCCGTTCGACCCGCGGAAGCCGTTCAGCCCGAGTGGCCTGCGCATCGGCACGCCTTCGGTGACGACGCGCGGGATGAAGGAAGCGGAGATGCGGGAGATCGGCCGCTGGATGGACGAAGCGGTGGCGCACGTCAACGACGAGGCGGCGCTGGACCGCATCGCGGCGGAGGTGCGGGAGTTCTGCCGGCGGTTCCCGGCGCCGGGCATGTGGGTGGTGTAGGGGCGGGTGCGGGAAGCGGGCAGCGGGGGACGCCCTTGGCGCGGCCCTTGTGAGAGCGGTTCTACGCAAAGCGCCGAGATTTGCTAATCTAGACGACGCTTTAAGCGAGCGGCGGAAATGACTAACTTCGGCCCTCTACAACGTCTAGATGAACGCGTGCGAATCGGCCGTGCGGACTCGGATGTCACACTATTCAATGACCTCATGTACTACGGCGAGCTTG
>DATMAH010000061.1:0-2864 GCA_035583735.1 Dehalococcoidia bacterium | reverse complement strand
CCGCCCGCAAGTCGGCGAAGAGCTAGTATCGGCCACCAGGGCTCCGGGGACGGCGCGGGCCCAGGCCCGCGTTTCGTTTTGTGCCGGGAGCGAGACGGGCGGCCACGGTTGGCCGCCCGTCAGAGCTTCTCGTGCGTCGCGCTGCTTAGCGCTTGGTGTACTGCGGGGCCTTGCGGGCGCGCTTCAGGCCGACCTTCTTGCGCTCCTTCATGCGCGGGTCGCGGGTGAGGAGCTTCTGGCGGCGCAGCGCCGGCTTGAGGCCCTCGTCGGAGGCGGCGAGTGCGCGCGCGATGCCGTGTGACAGGGCACCCGCCCAGCCGCTGATGCCGCCACCGGCGATCTTCGCGTGCACGTTGTAGCGCTTGTCGGCGCCGGCGGCGCGCAAGGGGGCGGTGACGGCCGTCTGGTGCGAGCCGCGCGTGAAGACCTCGAGGTAGCCCTTGCCGTTCACGAAGATCTCGCCATTGCCCGGGTAGAGCCGCACGCGGGCCACCGACGTCTTGCGCCGGCCCGTGCCGTAGAAGTACTGCCCCGTTGGTGCGTCCGTCGCCATATCGTCCCCTTATGCCTTGACTTCGCGGCCCTTGCCCTTGCCCCGGTTCACCTGCGCCTCGTGCGGGTGGTCCGGGCCGGCGTAGACCTTCAGCCGGCGCAACATCTTCGCGCCGAGCGAGTTGTGCGGCAACATGCCCTTCACCGCGTACTCGATGACGCGCTCCGGGCGCGTCTGCAGGAGCTTCTCCTGTGTGATCGACTTCAGCCCGCCCGGGTACATCGAGTGGCGGTAGTACTTCTTGGCGACGGTGTCGCCGGTGACCTTCACCTTCGCGGCGTTGACGACGACGACGAAGTCGCCGTTCGCCATCGAAGGGGTGAACTTCGGGCTCTTCTTGCCGCGCAGCGTCGCGGCGATGTCGGACGCGACGCGCCCGAGGGGCTGGCCCGCCACGTCGACGACGTGCCACCGCTCCTCGATGTCCTTCGGCTTCAGTACGTACGTCTTCATCTCATCGTCCATTCGCCCGCGGTCTCCCGCGGCTCACGCGCCCGCTGGCCGAACACCGGCCCTGCGTACTCGACGCGCACGAGGTACAGCCCGTGCGCCGGCGCCGCCGGTCCCGCCGACGACGGTTTCGCTTCCTCCAGCCAGCGCCGCAGCGTCGCGGCGTCGGCCCGCCCCAACCCCACATCGGCGAGCGGCCCGGCCATTCGCCGCACCTGGTGCGGCAAGAATGCCTGCGCCTCCACCTCGATGACGACGTGCTCGCCGCTCGCCGTCACCTCGCACCTGCGCAGCGTGCGCATCGTCGGGCCCTCGTACGGCCCGGCGTACGCCGCGAAGTCGTGCGTGCCCTCGAGCACCCGCCCGGCCTGCGCCATCGCCGCAACGTCCAGCGGCCCGGGCACGTGCCACGCGCGGTTGCGTGCGAGCGGCGACCGCGCCGGCCGGTTGAGGATCCGGTAGCGGTAGAGCCGGTTGCGGGCGTCGCGCCGCGGGTCGAACGCCTCCGCCACCGGCGCCGCATCGATGACGGCGATGTCTTCCGGCAGGAAGTGGTTCAGCCCGCGCACGAACTCCGCCGGCTCCAGCCGCGACGCTGTATCGAACGCCGCGACCTGCCCGAGCGCATGCACGCCCGCGTCCGTCCGTCCCGCGAAGGCCGGGCGGACGCGTTCGGCTGTGAGGTTGTTAATCGCGGCTTCCAGCTCCGACTGGATGCTGGGGCCGTTCTCCTGGTACTGCGAGCCGCTGTACGCGGTCCCGTCGTACTCCAGGAGCAAGGCGATGCGCCGGCGAGTCTCCCCGTCCGGCGCACCGGACCTGCGCATGATCTAGGCGGTACCCGCGCGGTCGACCAGCTCGATCTGCGCCATGTGCGCGCCGTCGCCGTAGCGCGGGCCGAGCTTGATGATGCGCGTGTAACCGCCGGGCCGTTCGGCGAACCGCGGCGCGATCTCGTCGAACAGCTTCTTCACGACGTCCTTGTCGTAGATGTACGCGTGCGCCTGGCGCCGCGCGTGGATCGACCCGTCTTTGCCGAGCGTGATCATCTTCTCGGCGAGCGGGCGGATCTCCTTGGCCTTGGCCTCGGTCGTCTTCAGCCGCTCGTGGCGGATGAGGTCCGTCACGAGGTTGCGGAACATCGAGAGACGCTCGTCGGAGGCGCGGTCGAACTTACGGCCAGCTACTTTGTGTCGCATTACTGCTCGTCCCTCTCGCGGCGGCGCATCAGCTCCGAGGGGTCCTCGCCGGCTTCGCGCAGCGCCTCGATCAGCGCGGCGCCGAGCGGGCTGAGGTCTTCGCCTTCTTCGCCCTGCGGGCCCGACGGGCCGCGCTGCGCGGGCATGGCGCCGTTGCTGTCGCCGCCGTCCTCATCGCCCGGCTGCAGCAGGCCCATCTCGATGAGCTTGTCCTTCAGCTCGTCGTAGGACTTGCGGCCGAAGTTGCGCAGCGAGAGCAACTCGTCCTCGCTCTTCTCCAGCACCGCGCCGACGGTCATCAGGCCGCTGCGCTTAAGGCAGTTGTAGGCGCGGACGGAGAGGTTCAGCTCTTCGATGGGCATGTTGTACTTGTCCGGCGGCAGCGACGTGCCGACGCCGAGGCCGCGCTCGACCGTCGGCGGCAGCGGCTTGCCCAGCCGCGCGAAGATCGTCAGCTCGTCCTGCAGGATCTCCGCCGAGCGGCTGATGGCGTCGACGCCGGACGTCGTGCCATCGGTCCAGACTTCCAGCGTGAGGCGGTCGTAGTTGGTCATCTGGCCGACGCGCGTGTGGGCGACGTGGAAGTTCACGCGCCGCACCGGGGAGAAGATGGCGTCGACGGGGATGACGCCGATGGGCAGGCCGTCGCTCTGGCCAGCGGG
>DATMAH010000060.1:0-3925 GCA_035583735.1 Dehalococcoidia bacterium | reverse complement strand
CTGGTACTGCAGCATGAACTCGCCGCGGTCGATCGCCCGCTGCAGGTCGGCGATGAGCTCCAGCCGCTCCATCATCGAGACCTGCATGCTGGGCTCGAAGATGCGGTAGCACGCCTTGCCCTGCGACTTGGCGACGTACATCGCCACATCCGCGTCGCGCAGGAGCGACTCCGCGTCGCCCGCGCCCCCCGGGCCACTGATGGCGATGCCGATGCTGGCGCGCACCAGCAGGTCCTTGTCCTCGACCCGGAACGACGCGCGGAGCCCCTCCATGATGCGCTCCGTCACAGCGACGGCGACGTCCTGAGTGGCCACCTCCTCCAGCAGGATGGCGAACTCGTCGCCGCCCAGGCGCGCGACCGTGTCGCCGGGGCGGATGCACGCCTGCACGCGCTCCGCCACCTGCGTCAGCAGGTGGTCGCCCGCGGCGTGCCCCAGGCTGTCGTTCACGCCCTTGAAGTTGTCCAGGTCCATGAACAGCACGGCCACGGCGTTGCCGGTGCGCGTCGCGCGGACCAGCGCGTGCTCCAGCCGGTCGCTGAAGCGCGTGCGGTTGGCGAGCCGCGTCAGCGGGTCGTGCAGGGCCTGGTGGCGGAGCTGCTGTTCCAGCAGCTTGCGCTCCGTGATGTCACGGATGTTCAGCACGAAGCCCGCGATCGCCGGGTTGCTGAACTGATTCGTGCCGATGAACTCGACGTCGCGCCAGCTCCCATCGATGTGCCGCACGCGCACCTCGGCGGCCGCCTGCGCGCCGGCGTCCGTCATCGCATCGTGCAGGACGGCCAGCGTGCGGGCGACGTCGTCGTTGTGGAGGAGGTGCGACAGGCGCGTGCCGACGACCTGGTCCGGCGTGTAGCCCAGCAGCCGCTCGATCGAGGGGCTCTGGTACGTGATCGTCGTATCAGCGTCGATCACCGTCACCAGGTCCGACGCGTTCTGCACCAGCGAGCGGAAGCGCTCCTCGCTCCGCCGCAACTCCTCGCGCGAGTGCTCGAGGTCGCGGAACAGGCGCATGCCCTTGATCGTCGTTGCCGTCTGCGCCGCCAGCGCGCGCAGGAAGTCCGCCTCCGCGTGGTCGAAGGCGCGCCGCGTCGAGGAGGAGAACGACAGGTCGCCGATCACCTTCCCCTGGAAGACGATCGGGAACAACGCCACCGAGAGGATGTGCGCCCGCTCGTAATACTTCCGCAGGCCGGGCATGATCGCGCGCACGGCGGCCATGTGCGGCTCCTCGTCCTGGGTTGCGTCGAAGACGTCGGGGATGAACACGGGCCCGCCGTGCTTCACCAGCTCCAGCCCGAACAGCCCGGTCATGCCGCCGCCGTCGTTTGTGACGCTGCGGATGCCCTCGTTGTCGCGCCAGAGGCGCGCGGTCTCCGTCTCGGAGTGCCGCGCGACGTTCAGCGCGCGGTCCACCACGCGCCGCTGCTCGTCGTCATACACGGCGATCGTCACCCAGTCGAAGCCCGATGCCTTCGCCAGCGCCGTCGCGACAGCGCTCAGCACGCGCTCGTCCTCGCGCGCCTCGCTGAACGCCGTCGCCACGCTGGCGAGCGCCTCGAGCTGGGCCCGCTGCCGCGCCTGCCGCCCCGCGTCCAGCACGGCGCTGGCGATCTGCGAGACGATCGTCCGCGCCACCTCCACGAAGGCGATCTGCGCGTCTGTCAGGCCCTGCGCCCACGGGCCGCGCACGACCATGATCTCGGAGTTGCTCTCGTCACCGGGCAGCACCGCCGCCAGGTGCGTCGCCGCCCGCCCCGCCACCAGCGGCGCGCCCGGGCCCACCAGCCGCTCCTCCACGTTGAAGAGACCGGCCGCAATCTGCTGATTGGTGACCACTTCCCGCCAGATCAGCCAGTAGCCCTTCTGCTTGATCTCATACGTGTTCGGCGCGCAGGGGCATCCCACGCGCACGAAGTCCGGGTCGCCCGAGGCCATGACGTAGGCGTCCTCGGCGCCGAGCACGCTGCGCACCTGCCCGCATGCTTCGATCAGGTCGGCCACCCCGAGGTCCGGCCGGCCCGCGAGTCTGGTGAGGTCGCGAAGCTCCTGAAGCACCGACGCTCCCGCACGGGTGCAGAATGGAAACACCCGTCGAACAAGAATCGGCAGGAACGGGCGGGAATTTACGCGCGTGCGTCGGCGAGAGCGCGAATCAGGCCGCGTCTCTCTGCCGAATCAGGCGGAGCGGCCGCCGCTACGGGAACACCCTGATTCGCCCTTACGGGCTGTGCAGGCGGACCGTGACCGCGGCGTCCCACCAGTCGGCCGTCGCGACGTCGAGCTTCGCGTCACCGTCCAGCCGCCCCGCGGCCACCGCGAACGGCCCCTGTCCCACGGCGTAGTCCTCCGCCTCGGCGAACGTCCCGTTGCCCAGGCCCACGAGGACGCTGACGGTGTCGCCGCCCGGGTTGGTCAGCGCCGGATAGTTGTCGTGAATATTGGCCGTCAGGACGTCCGGGATGCTATCGCCGTCGATGTCCGCGACGGTCACACCTTTCGGCGTGTTGCCGGCGGCGTAGGTGGCCTGCGCCGCGAACGTGCCGTTGCCGCTGTTGAGGAAGACGCTGACGTTGTCGCTGGCGTGGTTCGCCGTGACGAGGTCGGCGTCGTCGTCGCCATCGAGGTCTGCCGCGCGGATCGAGTGCGGCCGCGAGCCGGCGGGGTAGGGCGTCGCCATGCCGAAGCCGCCGCTGCCGTTGTTCAGCAGCACTGACACCCGGTCCGAGTCATGGTCGGCCGTCGCCAGGTCGATGTCCGCGTCGCCGTCCAGGTCCGCCGCCGCGATCGAGTGCGGCGCCGGCCCGACGGCGTACGACACCATCGCAGCGAACGTGCCGTCGCCGTTGTTCAGCCGCACGCCCGCGAAGGGCGCCCCCCAGCCCACGCACGCAATATCGAGATCGGCGTCGGCGTCCAGCGGCGCGAGCGTCACCTCGTGCGCGTTGGTGCACGCCGCCAGGTCCGTCTTCGCGCCGAACGCCCCGGCGCCGTTGCCGGGCAGCACGCTGAGATTGCTGCTCCCCTGGTTCGCCGTCACGGCGTCGAGGTGGCCGTCGCCGTCCACATCGCCCAGCGCCACGGACTTCGGCTGGCTCCCCGTCGCGTAGGCGACGGGTGCCGCGAAGGTGCCGTCGCCAGCGCCGAGCAGCACGCTGACCGTGTTGGCGCCCGCGTCCGCGGTCACGAGGTCCGCGTGCGTGTCCCCATCCAGGTCGGCGATCTCGACGTCGTGCGCGTTCGCGCCGGCGGCGTACTGCTGCGGCGGCCCGAAGAGGCTCGCCTGCGTCGTGAACGTCAACACGTCGCCGCTCGCCGCGTTCCCTGCCGGGTCGCGGGAGAGGGGCCGGTAGTGGTACGTCGTGCTCGGCTCCAATCCCTCGATAACGACGGCATGTGACATCACGAGCATGGTGTCGGGCGCCGTCGCCGATCCGAGCGCCGCTGTCACCCCGTACTCCACCTGCGCGTCCGCGATCTCGTCCGTGTCCCAGGCGATCACCGCGAACGTCGGACCGGGCACGGCGACGACGTCCGCGATCGCCGGCGGCGCGAAGTCGCCGTTCTCGCACGCGAGCTTCGCGTCCGCCCAGTCGGCGTGGTCGAACGCCGTGCTCGTGCCCGCCGCGACGACGAGACGGAGCGTCGAGACGCCGCTGATGTCGACGTTGACCGCGGTCGCGCCGTCCGCGCCCGTCTTCACCGGCGACTGGTACAGGCGCGTCGCCGTGCCGTCCCAGACCTCGAACGTCACGGACCCCTGCGCGCCCACCTCGTCGTCCACGCCCACCTCGGCCGTAAACGACGCGCAGCCGTCCGGCACGGGGAACCGCAGGTCACTCGGCGCGTGGACGCCCAGTCCGCGTACGTAGGTCTGCCCGCCGATGGTGATCGGCCCGCCGTCGTCGGGCAGGTCCTCGCCGTT
>DATMAH010000059.1:0-4878 GCA_035583735.1 Dehalococcoidia bacterium | reverse complement strand
CGCGCGGGTGCAGCCACGTCCAGCCGATCTCCAGCCGCCGGTCGCGCGGTGAGATGGCGAGGAAGCGCGTGCTGCCGACGACCTCGCCGGACGCGCGCTCGACGGTCACGAACGGCAGCTCCGTCCCCGCCTCGCGGGCGGTCAGCGCCGCGGCGGCCCAGCGCTCGAAATCCTCGCGCGTCCGCGGGCGGGCGGGCAGGTAGCGCCAGATCTCCTCCGGCTCGCCCGCCGCCATCAGCGCGTCCACGTGCGACGCCTGCATCGGCTCCAGCCGGACGTGGGCGCCCTCGAGCACAACGGGGCGCACGCTGAGCACGGGCGTGGCCACGTCAGTCCTCGATGCCGAGCTGCCGGCGGTAGTCCGGCTCGATGGCCTGCAGGATCTTGTGCTCGATGTAGCGGTCGTACGGGAGCTTGAGCGCCATCGAGACGAGCTGCGGCGGCACGGGCAGCGCGGGCTGCTCGGCGATGACGCCGTCCTCGCGCAGCTTCGCGATCTCGTCGTCGCTGTAGCCCAGCTCGTGCAGCACCTCTTCATTGTGCTGGCCGAGCAGCGGCGCGGGCCGCCGCGCCTTCGCCTCGAAGCGCGTGAACTTCGCCGCCAGGTGGCGCTGCACGGGGCGCTTTCCCACCGGCTCCTGGTCGATGACGTCGAACTGGCCCCGCTCCTTGAAATGCGGGTCGAAGAGCGCCTCCTTGCCGTTGAGCACGGGCGCCGCCTTCACGCCGGCCTTTTGCAGCGCGTGGAAGACGTCGTAGTGGTCGCGCTGCGACGTCCACTGCGTGATCAGCTCGTCGAGGGCGTCGTGGTTCTCGTGGCGGGCGGTGACGGTAGCGAAGCGGGCGTCGCCGGCCCACTCCGGGTGCCCCATGGCGCCGGCCATGCGCGCGAACTCGTCGTCGGACGTGACGGAGATCACCGCCCAGTTGTCGTCGCCGGCGCAGCGGTAGCAGCCCTGCGGCGCCGCCCAGTCGCTGCGGTTGCCCTTGCGCTCCGGCAGCCGGCCGGCGAGCTGGTACTCGAGCAGCGCCGCGCCCATGATCGGGATCGCCGCCTCCTGCTCGGAGAGGTCGATGTACTGGCCCTTGCCGGTGCGGCGGCGGTACGCCAGCGCCGTGAGGATCGCCCCGGCGCCGACGAAGCCGGAGTACGGGTCAGTGAACGAGAGGCCGGAGCGGATCGGCGGGCCGCCGCGATAGCCGGTGATCGACGAGATGCCGGACGCCGGCTCCAGCCCCATGCCATACGCGCCGTAGTCGCGCATCGGCCCGTCCTGGCCGTAGCCGGACAGCGAGCACATGATGATGTCCGGCTTGATCTGTTTGAGCTGCTCGTATCCCAGGCCGAACTGCTGCATGACGCGCGGCGTGAAGCTCTCGACGACGATGTCCGCGCCCGCCACGAGCTTGCGCACGATCTCGCGCGCCTCCTCCTTCGCCAGGTCGACGACCATCTCGCGCTTGTTGATGTTGCGGATGATGAAGTACGCCGCGCGCAGCCAGTGGTGGTCAAGGCCGTCGTTGTCGGTGATGATGAGACTCCGCGTGACGTCGAGGCGTGACGGCGCCTCGAAGCGGATGACGTCGGCGCCGAGGTCGGCAAGGATGCGGGTGCACGCCGGCCCGGCGAACACCTGCCCGAAGTCGACGACGCGCACGCCGTCAAGCGGGAGCTGGCCGTTCGTGGTCATATCACCCCCTGGTCGCTGAGGACGGTGAGGTCGGGCTGTTCGTATCCCAGCTCGTCCACGAGCACTGCTTCGTTGGCGGCGCCCTTCACGGGCGCGGGGGCCGCTTCGAGCGGCGTCTCCGTCATCTTGAAGGGGTGGCCGGGCAGGGTGATCTCGCCGGCCGGCGTCGCCATGTGCTGGAAGAAGCCGCGCGCGGCGAGATGCTCGTCCCGCAGCAGGTCGCTGGCGGTGGGCACGAAGGCGAATGGCAGGCGCAGCGCCTGCGCCGTCGTGACGATCTCCGTCGCGGAGTGCGTCGAGAGGTACGGCTTCATCAGCTCCTCGAACTCCTGCCAGCGCACCATGCGCTCGCCCATCTGCGTGAAGACCGGGTTGTTATCCAGCTCGAAGTCTTCGAGCAGCAGCGCCATCGGCGAGACGGCATCGGGCTGGAGCGGCGAGCGGAAACCGCCGGCGCCCGGGATGACGACGACGTGGCCGTCGGCGCACTCCATGATGTCATTCGGGTAGCCGAAGATGTGCCGCGAGTAGTAGCGGCGCCGGATCGCGCCCTGGAAGGCGTACATCGCGGCGTTGTACTCGTCGGCGCAGGCGACGGCCTCCGCCATCGAGACGTCGACGTGGTCGCCGCCGCCGTGCCGCGCCCGGTCCTCCAGCGCGGCCAGGATGCCGACCCAGAGCTGGACGCCCGCGATGTACTCGCCCGGCTCCCCGCCCGTTGCGAGCGGCTCGCGGTCCGGCTCCCCCGTGTTGTACATGATCGTGCTCATCGCCATCGCCGTGATGCTGTTGCCGTCGTAGTCGGCGTACGGGCCGGTCGCGCCGAACGGCGTCACCTGCGCGACGATGAGGTCCGGGAACTGCGGCTGCAGGTCCGGAAATGCGAGACCCCACGACGCCAGCGCGGACGTGCGCTCGCCCGTGACGAAGACGTCGGCCTTCGCGAGCAGCTTCTTCAGCACCGCCCGCCCCGACGCCACGGAGACATCGAGCGTCATGCTGCGCTTGCTGGTGTTGAGGTGCAGGTACAGGCCCGACTTCTCGGGGTCCGGCACGTCGCCCGGGAAGGGGCCGAGGCGGCGGGAATAGTCGCCCTGCGGCGGCTCGACCTTGGTGACGAGCGCGCCGGAGTCGGCGAGGAGCTTGGTGGCGTAGGGGCCGGCGATGCCCTGCGAGATGTCGACGACGCGCAGGCCGTCGAGGGCGCGTTCTGGCATATGCTGCTCCAATCCAGGCGAGTAAGAGAGCAGGATACGATCGCCGCGGCTAACAGGCGAGACGCGGCCGGTGACAGCCCGAAGCCGGACGGGGAGGGTGCGTGAGCAGCGGGATCAAGTCGTTCGACCGGGTGGCGGACGTGTATGACGCCACGCGCGGGCTGCCGCCCGAGGTGGAGGCCCGCGTCGCTGACGGCATCGCGCGGGTCTTGCGTGACGCGGGCGCGGCGGGCCGGGTGGTCGAGTTCGGGGTCGGGACGGGCCGCATCGCCGTGCCGCTGGCGGAGCGCGGCGTGCGGGTCACCGGCGTGGACGTCTCGCCGAAGATGCTCGGCGTCCTGCGCGGGAAGCGACCCGACGTCGCCGTCGTGCTCTCGGAAGCATCGCGCACGCCCTTTCGCGATGCGGCGTTCGCGGCGGCGATCTTCGTCCACATCCTGCACCTTGTGCCGGACGCCGATGCGACGGTGCGCGAGGCTTTTCGCGTCGTTCGCCCCGGGGGACTCCTGCTGAGCGGGGGGGATGCGCGATTCGTGGGCATCGAAGAGGCGATCCGCGACCTCCAGGAGGCGCTCATCACGAAGCACTCGGGCCAGGACGAGAACCTGCATCAGCGGTATGCGGTGGCCCGGACCATCGTGGCCGACGTGGTGCGGGAGCGCGGCGGCGCGGTCGAGTCCATGGTGCTGGCGCGCTGGCAGCGGGCGACGACGGGGCGGGAGGTGCTGGAGCGGCTGCGGCGGCGCGACTTCTCCGGCTCCTGGCGCATCAAAGATGAGGCGCTGCCGGCCGTCGTCGCCGAGATGGAGGCGGAGCTGACACGGCTGCTCGGATCGCTGGACCAGGAGCTGCGATTCGAGCGGGCGTTCGGGCTGGTGGTGGGGCGGGGGTGGCGGTAAGCGGCGCGGCGGGCAGCACCCCTTACTCCGGCACCAGTTCCAGGGCGTCGACGTGGCGCGGTCTCAGCACTCCGAAGTGGCGGCGATCGAGCGTCGCTAGTTTGGGCTCGTTCAGGCGCTCCACTATCGCGAGCACCGCGGCGTCCACGAAGCCAATGTCCGCCTCCGCGTACTGCTCGCACAGGTCTCTCACTCGACGGATATCGCCCCCGTCGAGGGCTTCAATTCTGTATGCGCCGGCGAGAACGTCATCGAGCAACGCGACGAAGATCCCGGCGTGCAGCCTCGCACTGACCCAGTAGTCGACTTCGGCGAGAACGGGGGCCGGTAAGACCAGGGCCTCGTCAGCAGCGTCGATGAGGCGGCGGCAAGCGAGGTGCGCTGAGTCGCGCCGGTCGAGCAGTGCGTATACCGGCCCGGTATCGAGGACTAACGCCACGGCCGAGGTACCGCGCGCTCCTCGCCAGCGCGACGAGACGTGTCCGTATGTCCGGAGTCACCAAGCCCAATGCTTCTGGGCTTCGGGCGGTAGGACTCGGACTTCTCCTCGATGGCCTCGCGGATAACCGCGGCCATCGAAATGCCGCGTTCGGCGGCGAGCATGCGG
This sequence comes from Dehalococcoidia bacterium, assembly GCA_035583735.1. Taxonomy (GTDB): domain Bacteria; phylum Chloroflexota; class Dehalococcoidia; order DSTF01; family JACRBR01; genus DATMAH01. The sequence continues at coordinate 464 of DATMAH010000059.1, read as the reverse complement.
AGCCGCTTGAGCAGATTGCCAGGAAGGGAGATTGTGGTGCGCTCCATGTCATCATGATATCAGATGTGATGAGTCGTGCCCCCTCGCTTGCCGCGCCGCCAAGCGGCCCATACAATAGGCCAACAACTGAATACGACGCACTCTTATCGAGAGCGGTGGAGGGATCGGCCCTACGAAGCCCGGCAACCCGTGAAGGCGGGTGCCAAATCCGACCCCGCGCATGCGGGGAAAGATGAGAGAGGAAGCAGGACTTCTCCCGACCGCAGCGGAGAAGTTTTTTGTTGCCCGACGACATGACCTCGGTGGAAGCGATCCAGTGGCGCGACGGCGTGCTGCGCATGCTGGACCAGACGCGCCTGCCGCACGAGGTCGCCTGGATCGAGACGCGCGACTACCGCGACGTCGCGGACGCCATCGCGCGGCTGGCGGTGCGCGGTGCGCCGCTCATCGGCATCGCCGCCGCG
>DATMAH010000058.1:0-4041 GCA_035583735.1 Dehalococcoidia bacterium | reverse complement strand
GCTGGGCGGGGACGCCGGCCCGCTGCGGCGCGTGGCGATCGCTGCCATCGGGCCTATCACGGCGGACGCCGTCCGCGCCGCTGGCCTCACCGTCGACATCATGCCGGACGAGCACACGGTCCCCGCCCTCGTCGCCGCCATCGCGCGGCGATACGGCCAGGCGGAGCGCTAGCGGCGCCCGAATACCGTCACCGGCGGCCGGTCCGAACGTCGCTGCCGGTGCGCGGGAGGCGCGTGAAGCGTCTAGATGTCCTCGTCGTCGTGGTCGTGCTCGTCGGCGGCCGCCGCGCGCGGCACCAGCGGCGTCGGCCGGTCCTCCCCGTCGCGGCGCCGCGCTCGTGGCGGCAGCGCGTCGACCGTCCGGCGCAGCGCCTCCACCTCGCCCGGCGACTCCGCCACGACGACGGCGACGTTCGCATCGCGCAGCGCCTGCAGTTCCGCCGCGCCGATGCTGCCGCTCACCGCGGCCATGAGCGGCTTGCGCGTCATCGCGAACAGCCGCCGCAGCTCCATCTGCCGCCGCACCGTCAGCGCGCCGTCAATCTTCCCGACGTAGAGGGCGTCGAGGTTGAACCCCTCAAGCGTCCGCACCTCCGTGTCCGAGAGGTCGCCCGGCACGCTGATCACGTATCCCACCTGGTCGTCCAGCAGGGCCGTCGCCGCCGCGCTGTCCGGGTCGAAGACGACGAAGTCGAAGCCCGCCTCGCGGAACGCCTTCGCCTCGTCCTCGCGCGTCCCGCCGATCCACGCCCCCAGCACGCGCTCGGCGCCCTTCGCGCCGTCCACGCTCGCCGGTGCGCCGGCGGCGCCCACCAGCACTACGTCCGCGCCGCGCTTCAGCAAATCCGCCGCGTCGCCTGCCGCGCGCGCCGAGGCCACGAGCACCATCGTCGGCTGCTGTTCGCTCTTCGCCGCGCCGAACCCGATCGGCTGCGAGTCGACGCGCATCGCCTTCTTGATCTTGTCCGCAAGCTTGCTCAATCGAACTCCTCCAGCTTCGGCGATAGCCTACCGTTGCGGAGTCCGCCGCGACAGACTCACTTGGGCGACGAACGATCGCGCCGGTACGCCTCAGCAAGGTCCAGCAGCAGGCGGTGGAAGCGCGCGTCGCCCGTCAGCTCCGGGTGGAACGACGTCGCCAGCAGCCGCCCCTCCCGCGCCGCCACGATCGTGCCGTCGGCCAGCGTCGCCAGCACCTCGACACGCTCCCCCGCGCGCTCGATGACGGGCGCGCGGATGAAGATCGCGTGGAACGGCGCATCGTCCAGGCCGCGCACCTCCAGGTCGGCCTCGAAGCTGTCCACCTGCCGCCCGAAGGCGTTGCGCCGCACCTGGATGTCCATCAGCGCCAGGTTGGGCCGGTCCAGGTCCGTCGCCTCCTTCGCCAGCACGATGGCGCCGGCGCACGTGCCCCAGATCGGCAGGCCCTGCAGGCCCATGCGGCGGATCGGCTCCCGCAGCTCATAGATGTCCAGCAGGCGCGTGATCGTCGTGCTCTCGCCGCCCGGGATGATCAGCGCATCGATGTCCGCGAGCTGCGACGGCAGGCGCACCTCCACCGGCTCCGCGCCGGCGGCGCGCAGCATCGCCGCGTGTTCCGCGAAGTCCCCCTGCAGCGCCAGGACGCCGATCTTCAGGCGGTTGCTCACTTGCCGGTCAGCATCTCCTCAAGCTGGTCGGCGGCCACACCGATCTGCGCGGCGATCGCCCGCAGCGTCTTCGCCGGGATCTGCCTCTGATTCGCGACCAGCGTCACGTTTCGCTCCTGGCCGTTGAAGACACCTCGGTAGCGCACGTGACTGCCCGCTCGCGCACGCGCCTGAACCCTAGCCGGGTGAGCATCCTCGCTACCTCAGCTTCGGAGAAGCGTCGGGGCATCGATCGCTACTTCATGCAGCGTGACGTCACCTTCGACGGGCTGATAGAACAGCTCCAGCTCCTTCTCCGAAACGTCTTCGAGATAGAGCTCGACAGCTTCCTTGATCATGGCGACCGCGTGCTCGCGGCTGTCGCCCTGCGTCACGACGTCATATTCGATGCACTGCGCGACCCACTGGTCGCCCGCCGCATCCTTGTAGATCACTGCGTGGATGGTCTGCGGGGGCACGGTACGCCCTCCTCACCACCCCCGCTTCGCGAGGATCTCGTTCTCCGGGATCGACCCGATCTCGATGCCGTGCATCGCCCCGCCCAGCCCCCGCGACACCTCCGCCAGGATGCCCGCGTCGCGGAAGTGCGTCGTCGCCTTCACGATCGCCTTCGCCGTCTTCTCCGGGTTCTCCGACTTGAAGATGCCCGAGCCGACGAAGTTGCCCTCCGCGCCGAGCTGCATCATCAGCGCCGCGTCCGCCGGCGTCGCGATGCCGCCCGCGGCGAAGTTCACCACCGGCAAGCGCCCCTCGTCGTGCACGTACTTCACCAGGTCGTACGGCGCCTGCAGCTCCTTCGCCGCCGCGTACAGCTCGTCCTCCGGCATCGACTGCACGCGCCGGATGTCCGCCCAGAGCTGCCGCATGTGCCGCACCGCCTCGACGACGTTGCCCGTGCCCGCTTCGCCCTTCGTGCGGATCATCGCCGCGCCTTCGCCGATGCGCCGCAGCGCCTCGCCCAGGTTCCGGCAGCCGCAGACGAACGGCACCTTGAACTGGTGCTTGTCGATGTGGTTCGACTCGTCCGCCGGCGTCAGCACCTCCGACTCGTCGATGTAGTCGACGCCCAGCGCCTCCAGCACCTGCGCCTCCACGAAGTGGCCGATGCGCGCCTTCGCCATCACCGGGATCGTGACCGCGTCGATGATCCCCGCGATCATGTCCGGGTCCGACATGCGGGCGACGCCGCCGTGCGCCCGGATGTCCGACGGCACGCGCTCCAGCGCCATCACGGCGCAGGCGCCCGCCTCCTCGGCGATCTTCGCTTGCTCCGGCGTGACGACGTCCATGATCACGCCGCCCTTCAGCATCTGGGCCAGGCCCTTCTTGACGGCCCAGGTGCCGGTCGTCGCCGCGCCGTTCGCGCTGGCCGCCTCGCCCGGGCGTTCGTTCGTCGCAACCATCTCCGTCCTCCGTCGGCTGCTGTGCGGGGGTGTACGGCCAGTGTAACGGAAGCGCCGGGGCGCCCCGGAGACCGGCGTTACGCCTGCCGCCCGGCCCCGCGCGCCAGCCACGCAAGGTAGCCGTCGATGGCCGAGCGGATGTTGGAGAGCATCCAGCCGGTGCCCGCATCCGCCTCCACGACCCGCGCCAGAATCTCGTCGCTGAAGTAGCGCGCGCGGTACTCCGACGGCTCCATCCAGCGCGCGCCGGAGTGCTCGTGGCTGACGGTCACCTCGCCGTCCGGGCAGTCGCACGCGTAGAACACCTGCAGCGAGTCGTAGCCGTAGACGTGCATGTGCGCCACGCCCACGCACGTGAGCGGCCCCACCGGCGCCAGTCCCGCCTCCTCCAGCAGCTCGCGCCGCGCCCCCTCTTCCACCGTCTCGCCCGGGTCGACGGCGCCGCCGGGCAGGTACCACGCGCCGACGCTGTCGCCCGCCGCGCGCTTCAGCAGCAGGATCTTGCCCTCGCGCTGCGCGAACACAGCGGTCGACAGGCGGTACAGCCCGCTCTCGGACGGTCGTGCTGATCTCATGGCGGCGATTATCAGCGCAGGCGCGCGCTGCAACAAGCAGGGGGCCGACGGGCGCGCGGCGCCGCGGTCCATCGATCGCCGGAGCCGCACATGCACCAACAGCCTAACACACATCGTGCGCGCGCTCGATCTGGCGCGCATCGCCGCGCGCGATCATCGAAGGAGCCGCATGGGGACGGATAGTGGGACGTCCGGAAACGACGCCGCTGGAGCAGCGGCGACCCCGCGTGGCTGCGCGACTACGTCGTCGCCAGCGCCCGCCCCGGTGATATCGTCCTGCTGCACTTCAACCGCATCGCCACGGTGAAGGCGCTGCCCGGCATCATCGACGGCCTCCGCGCCCGCGGCTTCGCGATCGAAGGCCTCGAGACGGTGCCGTCGTCGCAGTAGCGCCCCGGCCTCGTCGCCGAGAAC
>DATMAH010000057.1:0-7137 GCA_035583735.1 Dehalococcoidia bacterium | reverse complement strand
GAAGGGGGAGGGCCAAAGTGCAAAGTGCAAGGGGGTAAAGGGCGCGGCTCGACGGGGGTGGGGTGGAGTCGGCGCTGACCGCTGATAGCTGAGAGCTGATAGCTTCGAATCGGCTACCATTTGGTCATGACGGCGGCGATTGCGGGTCTGGACCAGCTTCCGATGCGGGAGATCGAGGAGTTTTGCCGGCGCTGGCGCGTGCGGGAGTTCGCGCTGTTCGGGTCGGTGCTGCGGGATGACTTCGGGCCGGACAGCGATGTGGATGTGCTGTTGTCGTTCGGCGACGATACAAAGTGGAGCCTGTTCGATCTCGGAGGTATGCAGGCGGACCTTGAGGACATCTTTGGCCGACGCGTCGACCTTGTTACGCGGGAGGGGCTCGAGGAGATGCAAAACCGGCGGCGGCGGTTCGAGATCCGCCGAACGGCCCGCGTCGTCTATGCAGCAGCGTGACCCCACGTACATTGAAGACATCCTGCGCGCAGCGGGGAGGATCGCCTCGTACGTGGAGGGCATTGACGAGGAGGTGTTTGCCCGCGACGAGATGCGCCAGGATGCCGTGATCCGGCAGCTCGAAATCATCGGCGAGGCCAGCCGCAATCTGTCGGCGGAGTTCCGTGAGCAACACCCGGGCGTCGAGTGGCGGAAGATCGTAGGGACGCGGAATCTGTTGGCGCACGCGTACCGAAGCGTCGGCGTGTCATACGTGTGGGAAGCGGCGGTGCGGCATGTTGTGGAGCTGGAATCCTATCTCAAGGGCCTCGCCGCATCCGCAGAGGACGACGACGAGTAAGTGCAATCGCACTACGAAGGCGTCCGAGATCTGGCGGCTGAGAGCTGAGAGCTACCCCATCACTTCGGCGCCGCCGTCGACGACGAGCTCGATGCCGGTGATCCAGGCGGAGTCGTCGGAGGCGAGGAAGAGGGCGGCGTGGGCGACGTCGTCGGGCGTGCCGTCGCGGGCGATGAGGCGCTGCGGGGTGCGGGGATCCTGCGGGTCCGGGGCGGACTGGATGTTGGTGGGGCAGATGCAGTTCACACGCACGTTGTCGGGCGCGTACTCGCGCGCCATCTTCTTCGTCATGCCGATGACGGCGGACTTCGCCGCGGCGTAGCCGACGTTGCCGCCGAGACGCGCGGCGCGCGCGGCGGCGACGTTGATGATCGAACCGCCGCCGGCGCGAACCATCTCGCGGACGGCAAGACGCGCGGTGAGGAAGTGCGTGCGCAGGTCGACGGCGATGAGGCGGTCCCAGGCGGCAGGGTCGGTCTCGCCGGTGCGGCGCTCCCAGTCGGAGTAGATGCCGGTGTTGTTGTAGAGGATGTCGAGCCGGCCGAAGCGTTCGAGCGCGAGGCGGACGGCGGCTTCGGCGCCGGCTTCGTCCGTGAGGTCGATCGCCATCGCTGCCGCCTGGCCGCCGCGTGACTCGATCAGCGCGGCGAGCCGTTGCAGCTCGTCGTCGTCGAGGCCGGCGAGGACGATGCGCGCGCCTTCACGGGCGAAGAGGAGGGGTACGGCGGTGCCCTGGCGTCCGCCTGCGCCGGCGATGAGGGCGACCCTGTCCTGCAGGCGCATCGCGATCACCTCACGGTGGGAGTGTATCGCGGGCGTCAGCGCGTAGCGGCGTGGCCGGCGTTGCCGGTGGAGGGGAGCGGGATGGTGGGCGGCTGCGCGGCGGTGCGGAGGAAGGGGATCATGGCCATGAAGTCGTCCAGCGAGAGACGCTTGTCTTGGATGGACGAGAGCGGGCTGTCGCCAATGCCGTTGGTCGCGTTGGCGCCGGCGGGAAGAAGCATCCGGCGCACTGAGCCCTCCTGCAGTGAGCGAGGAATGGCGAATCGGTGGTGGAGGTTGGTGGAGGTTGGGTGCGGGGACGCGCAGCTCCGTGCGCCTGTGCCCGGTCTGTGGGGCCGCTGCCGGCGGCATGAGCGCGAGCGGGCGGGTCAGTCGTTGCTGTAGTCGCCGCGGGTGACGCCGCTCTCGGGGTCGGAGGTGACGGTGCGGCCGACGCCGTGTGCGCGCTCTGACTCTTCGCTGGGGGCCTCGTCGCCGCGGGCGAGGCGGCGGTTGTGGTCGTGGATACGGGCGGCGTCGTGCGCGGTCTCGCCGCTCGGCTCGTGGGGCTGCGCCGGCTCGATGTCGACGCCGTCGGGCGGGCCGGGGAGCGGTTCGTTGGGCCCTACCTGCTCGGGCTCGGGCGGCGCGTTCGTGCGGTCGCGTCGTTCGTCCATGCTTCGCCTCCGCGTGCATGGTGGCGCGCCGCGACGTGCGGAGTCGTTGCGGGCGGGCGCGTGACGATTACGAAGGCGTGCGCATGAGGTCGTGCGTGTCGCGCTCGCCGGCGACGCCGGAGCCGAGGCGTCCGGAATGACGGACGGGGGCGGGTGCTGGTGATGTGGCGGGCGGTGTGCGCGGCGAGACATCTTCGGGTCGGCCGACCGGGGCAGTGGCGGGGCGGCGGTCCTGCGTGACGGGGCTGGGCGAGGGCATCCTGAAAGGCGGTGAGGGGCGTTGTTTCCAGGTCCTCGGGCGTCCGTGCGGCGGGCCGTATACTCCTCTCACACCGCCACCCGCGACGACAGGAGCAGCGCCATGACGATCGACTTCGGCTGGTTTCTCCCGACGATGGGCGACACGGAGATCATCGGGCCGCCGACGCGCGAGGCGACGGCGGACTACCTGACGGAGGTGGCGCGGGCGGCGGAGGACGCGGGCTTCGTGTTCGCGCTGGTGCCGGTGGGGACAACGTGCCAGGACGCGTGGCTGGCGTCGTCCGTCGTTGCGGCGCGGACGGAGAAGCTGAAGTTTCTCGTCGCGATGCGGCCGGGGTTCATCGCGCCGACGGTGGCGGCGAAGATGTCGAACACGCTGGACCAGCTCACGCGCGGGCGCGTGCTGATCAACGTCGTCACGGGGGGCTTCCCGGCGGAGCTGGCGGCGGACGGCGACTTCACCGAGCACGACGAGCGCTACGAGCGGACGCAGGAGTTCATGCAGGTGGTGCGGAAGGCGTGGACGGAGCCGAAGCGCTGGAGCCACGAGGGCAAGTTCTATCGCGTCGTGGACGGCAACGTGTTCCCGAAGCCGTACCAGAAGCCGCATCCGCCGTTCTACTTCGGGGGCGCCTCCGAGGCGGGGAAGAAGGTGGGCGCGGAGGAGAGCGACGTCTACCTGCTGTGGGGCGAGACGATCCCGATGGTGCGCGAGCGCATCGCCGACATGCGGGAGCGCGCGGCGAAGGTCGGGCGGACGCTGCGGTTCGGCATCCGGCTGCTGGTGGTGACGCGCGAGACGGACGAAGAGGCGCGCGCGGCGGCGGAGGCGATGGTGGCGGACGTGCCGGAGCAGTTCGAGCGGGCGATGCAGAAGCACATGGCGGGCGCGGACTCGGAGGGCGAGAAGCGGCAGCGCATGCTGCGGGAGCAGGGCGACTGGCTGGACGAGCACCGCTGGACGGGGATCGGCAAGGCGAGGCTGGGGGTGGGGCTGGCGGTCGTCGGGTCCGGCGAGAGCGTGGCGCGCACGCTGCGCGAGTACGTCGACGAGGGGATCGACACGTTCATCCTGAGCGGGTACCCGCACCTGGAGGAGGCGCAGCGCTTCGGCGAGTACGTGATGCCGCACTTCGCGGGCGAGGCGACGGTTGCGGCCGCGCCGGCGGAGCGCGAGCTGGCGGGCGTGTAGCGTGGCGATCAGCGCGGTCGCGATCTCCGGCAGCCCGCGCGCGCCGTCGAAGTCGAAGACGCTGGCGGAGCACGTGCTGCGCGCGCTCGAGGCGGAGGGCTGCGCCACGAGCATGATCGACGTGGCGGCGCTGCCGGCGGAGGCGCTGCTGGCGCGGACGGGCGCGCCGGAGATCGACGCGGCGATCGCGGCGGTGGGCGACGCGCGCATCGTCGTGGCGGCGACGCCGACGTACCGGGCGTCGTACACGGGCGCGCTGAAGTGCTTCTTCGACCTGATGCCGCAGGCGCACCTGGCAGGGAAAGCCTGCGTGCCGGTGCAGACCGGAGGCTCGCCTGCGCACTTCCTGGCGATCGAGTACGGGCTGCGGCCGCTGTTCACGAGCCTCGAGGGCGTGCCGGTGGACGGGATCTATGCGACGGACGCGCAGTTCGCGGACGGGGAGCCGGACGCGGCGCTGGTCGAGCGGGCGCGGCAGGTCGCGCGCGTGGCGGTGACGGTGGCGGGCGCGTTAGGCCGCTGATGCGGATCAGCTTCGACTTCGACGGCGTGCTGTGCCCGACGCCGTTCGGGCGGATGGCGGTGCACAAGCCGTCGCCGGTGGCGCCGCTGCCGGATGGGTACGAATCGCTGTATGACGCGAAGGCGCCGGGCGGCGCGCTGCGGCTGCTCGTGGAGCGCGCGCGCTTCGGCTGGCGGCGGATGTCGCCGGAGGCGGCGCCGCTGCTGCGCGACCTGCTCGCCGCGGGGCACGAGCCGATCATCGTGACGGGACGGAGCGTGGCGGGACGGGTGCTGGTGGAGTCGTGGCTGCGGCGCGAGGGGTTGCTGGAGGCGGTGGACGTGCACATGGCGCCGCCGGGGCTGCGGCCGGCGCAGCACAAGCTGGCGGTGGCGCGCATGCACGGCGTGGAGGCGCACATCGACGATGACCCGCGGACGGCGTGGCACCTGGTGCGCAACGGCGTGCCGCGCGTGTTCCTGCTGGCGCACGCCGGCGTGCCGGTGGAGGGCGGTGCGCCGGAGGGGCTGGTGGTGGTGCGGTCGCTGGGGGAGTTTCGGGCTGCGGTGTTGGGGTAGTCGCTGGTCGCTGGTGATTGGTGACTGGTGGGTAGTCACTTTTCGCACGCAGCGCGCTCTGCAAGCCCGCGTGGTGTTTGCGTTGTCGGCGGGTGATCGTCGTGGGGATGCGCCGTCCGGGACGTGGGTGGCGGGATGGGGCGCACGCGGCGGGTGGGGGGAGATTCTTCGCCTGCGGCTCAGAATGACAGGGCCGGGGATGCGGGTCAGGGGGAGCGGGTGGATGAGCTGGTGACGGCGCGGGGTTCGTAGGGGCGGCGGGCGGCTTCGGCCCAGGCGGACCAGGCGGGCTTCTCGGTGTCGTCGCCGCGGCGCAGGCCGATGTGCTGGAAGGCGACGTACGGTGAGTCCTTCGCGTACGTGGGGTCCCACGCGGCGAACCAGATGACGAACGGCATCTCCATCTCGTCCGCCTCGCGCAGGACGCGGCGCACGAAGCTCGCCTGGTCGTCCTCGGTGCCGCTGTTGAGGCCCTGCACGCCGGGCGCGGAGGCATAGCCCATCTCGGCGATGACGATGGGCTTGTCGGTGTAGGCGGTGAGCTGGCTGTAGTAGTTCTCGGGGATGGCGGCGGCGCTGGTGAAGGCGAAGCTGGGATAGGTGCTGATGGCGACGATGTCGACGGCGTCCTCGAACGACTGCAGCGACGACCAGGCGGGGAAGTGCTTCTCTTCGGTGGGCAACAGCGCCTGCAGGTCCTCGTACTGGAAGGTGACGGTGACCTGGGTGGAGGGCGAGGCCGCCTTCACGCGGTCGTAGGCGGCGAGATAGAGCGCGCGGAAGTTCTCGACGTCGTTCTCGTTCTTGTTGAAGTAGAGGTTCATCTCGACGCCGAAGGCCAGGTAGGCGGGCTTGTAGTTGAGGGCGACGTACTCGGCGTAGGCGAGCAGCGCGGACTGGATGGACGGGTCGCCGAAGTTAGCGGAGGCGATGGAGCCGGGGAGGCCGACGAGGCGGTCGCGGCCGGTGGCGCCGTCGGTGGGGTCGATGGCGAAGAAGAGGTCGAGGTCGTGTTCGTCGAGCGCGGCGACTTCGGCGGCGGTGGTCTCGGCGACGTCGTCGCTGATGTCGCCGCCGGGGAGGAAGTCTTCCCACGGCGGGTTGCGCTGGATGAGGACGAGATCGCCGTTGTCGCCGGCGAGCTCGAACGATTCGCCGTAGGCCTGCGCGTTCAGTTCACGGGGAAGCGTGCTGATGCCCATCATGAACGGGCGCGGTTCGCCCGACGGTTGCGCATCGTCGTTTGCGTCGCCGCAGGCGACGAGCGTCACTGCCAGGCACGCGAGCAGCGCCACCGCGCCTGTGCGCAGCCTCGACAACTCCACAGCGTCCTCCCGAATCCGCGCGGATTGTAGCGGATCGGCGGTGCGGACAACGTGCAAAGGGCAAAGGGCAAAGGTCAAAGGACGGGGAATGAGGGATGAGAGATGCGGGATGAGCGGAAGGGTGAGAGCGGGGACGAGGCTGATTGGGGTTAGTCGTCGAATTCGGAGGTGGTGGCGTCGAGGGGGGGTTCGCCGGAGGGGACGAGGATGATGTCGGCGAAGGCGTCGTCCTGCTGCGCATCGAGGACGCGCGACTTGATCAGCTCGAGCACGGCGAGGAAGGAGACGATGACCTCGGTGCGCGTGCGGCACTCCTCGACGATGGCGCGGAAGCTGAGGCGGCCCTGTGCGGCGAGGCGGTCGCGCAGGGCGGCGATCTTCTCGCGCACGGTGATCTTGTGGGGGCGGATGATCTGCACGGGCTCGCGGGCGGCGGGCCTGCGGGTCAGCGCCTCCTGCACCATCTGCTGCAGCATCTCGAGCGTGACGCCATCGAGGCCGGGTGGCGGTGGCAGTTCGGGCGGCGGCGCGATGCGGGGGTAGGAGTGGAGGCCGGCGCGCTCGATCTCGCGGAGCTGGCCGGCGGCCTCTTTGAAGCGGCGGTACTCCATGAGCTGGCGCGCGAGGTCGTCGCCGATGTCCTCGTCGTCGTCATCGGCCTGCTGCTGCGCTTCGGGGCGTGGGAGGAGGGCGCGCGATTTGAGGAGGAGGAGGCGGGCGCCGATGTAGATGAAGTCGGCGAGCGCGTCGAGGTTGAGCTGCTCGCCGGAGCGCAGGTGCTCCATGTACTGGTCGGCGACCTGGACGAGGGCGACGGAGGTGATGTCGAGCTCCTCGCGCTCGATGAGGTGGAGGAGGAGGTCGAGCGGCCCGTTGAAGACGGGGAGCTGGAGCTGGAAGCCTTCGTCGGAGGCGGGTGGCGCAGCGTCGGTGGTCATCCGGGGGATGATAGCAGGGCTGTGGTGCGGGGCGGGTGGGCGAAGGGCGAACGGCCGACAGCAAACAGCAAAGAGCAAAGAGCAAAGGGCAAAGGGTGAAGGGTGAAGA
>DATMAH010000056.1:0-2725 GCA_035583735.1 Dehalococcoidia bacterium | reverse complement strand
GTACTCCAGGCGCCGCAGCCCCTCGACCAGCACCGGGACGATGTCGCGCCGCGCCGCCGCGCCGACGATGCCGCACATGCGCTAGCGCCCCCCGGCCGGCGCCTTCTTCGGCGGCGACCAGCGCGCAACGGTCACCTGCCTTGCCCGCGCGAGCGTCAACCGGCCCGCGGGCGTGTCCTTCGTGATCGTCGAGCCTGCGCCGATGTACGAGCCGCGCGCGATGCGAACCGGCGCGACCAGCGTCGCGTCCGAGCCGATGAAGCTGTCGTCCTCGATCACGGTGCGGTGCTTGGCGGCGCCGTCGTAGTTGCAGGTGATGGTGCCGGCGCCGATGTTGACGCGCCTGCCGACTTCGGCGTCGCCGAGGTAGGCGAGATGGTTCGCCTTCGAGCCGGCGCCGAGGCGGCTCGCCTTCACCTCGACGAAGTTGCCGACGTGCACCTCGGCGCCGAGCGCCGCGCCGGGGCGCAGCCGCGCGTACGGGCCGATCCGGCAGCCCCTGCCGATCGCCGCGCCTTCCAGGAACGAAAACGCCCGGATTTCGGTGCCGGCGCCGACGGTCACGTCGCGCAGCACGCAATGCGGCCCCACGGTCACGCCGTCGCCGAGCTTCACTCTGCCTTCGAACACGCAGTTGACGTCAATCGCGACGTCGGCGCCGCAGGCGAGTTCGCCGCGCACCTCCAGGCGCGCCGGGTCGGCGAGCGCGACCCCCGCATCGAGCAGCCGCTGCGCCTGCGCGCGCTGCCAGAGGCGCTCCAGTGCGGCGAGTTCGGCGCGCGAGTTGACGCCGGCCACCTCCCACGCTTCCTCCGCCTTCACCGCCGCGATCGGCGCGCCGGCCGCGGCCGCGACGCCGATCACGTCGGTGAGGTAGAACTCGCGCTGCGCGTTGCGGTTGCCGATTCCGCCCAGCCAGCCGGCAAGACGCGAGGCGTTCGCGGCGAGAAAGCCGCAGTACCACTCGCGGATCGCGCGCTCCTCGCGCGTCGCGTCCCGCTCCTCGACGATGCGCGCGACGCGGCCGTCGGCGTCGCGCACCACGCGGCCGTAGCCGGACGGGTCGGAAAGATCGCTGGTGGCGATCGCGAGCCCGCGCCCGGCCGCGCGCACAAGCCGCCGCAGCAGGCGCGGACGCACCAGCGGCACGTCGCCGTTGAGCACCAGCACCGTCGAGCGCCGCGGCAGCGCCGGCAGCGCCTGCGCGAGCGCGTGCCCGGTGCCGAGCCGGCGCTTCTGTTCGACCCATCGCACGTTCTCCCCGGCGAACGCGGCGCGCACCGCCTCGCCGCCGTGGCCGTACACCACGTGAATCAGCCGGGGCCGCAGCGCGCGCGCCGCCGCGAGCACGTGGCCAAGCAGCGGCCGCCCGCCGATCCGGTGCAGCACCTTCGGCAGCGCGGAGTGCATCCGCTTGCCCTGCCCGGCAGCGAGAATGACGACATGAAGCGACATCGGGATCGGGGAGGATTGTAGCCGGGCGCGGCACGCATCCGACAAGCGCCCCGCGGCGGCCCGGCTACCAGTGCGCCGGCGGCTTCTTCAGCAGCACGATCCGCTCGCGGGTCTGGGAGATGTAGCCGCCGACGGCGAGGTCCTTCATGATGCGGCTCACCATCTCGCGCGAAGCGCCGACCCGGCTGGCGATGTCCTGCTGCGTGAGGCGCTCCTCGATCACCAGCGCGCCCTCGCGCTCCTCGGCCAGCTCCAGGAGCAGTCGCGCGACGCGCCCGTAGACGTCCATGAGCGCGAGGGTCTTCACCCGCTCGGTCAGCGCACGCACCCGGTGGATCAGCTTCTCGATGACGCTCAGGGCGAACGCCGGATTGCTCAGCACGAACTCGCGGAAGTCGGCCTTCGGCAGGACGAGAAAACGCGAGGGCTCCAGCGTCATCACCGAGGCCGAGCGCGGGCCTTCGTCGAGCACCATCTCGCCGAAGTATTCGCCCGGCCCCTGCGTCGAGAGCACCACCTCGCGGCCCTCGTCGTCGGCGACGAAGACCTTCACGCGGCCTTCGAGGATGATGTAGAGCGAGTCGGTCGCGTCGCCTTCGCTGACGAGGATGGTGTTCTTCGGGTAGGCGCGCGCGATGGCGCGCGCGCCGATCGCGTTCAGCTCGGCGTCGGTGAGGCGGAAGATGCGCTGGCCGCTGCGTCCCGGCACAGCGCGCGATTCTAGCGCGGCAGCTCGGAAGAGCCGGTGAGGAACTCGTCCACCGCGCGGGCGCACTGGCGCCCTTCGCGGATCGCCCACACGACGAGCGACTGCCCGCGCCGCATGTCGCCGGCGGCGAAGACCCCGGGCACGCTGGTGGCGTAGGCGCGGCCGCCCTCGGTCGGCGCGCGGGCGTTGCCGCGCTCGTCGCGCTCCACGCCGAACTCCGCGAGCAGGCTCTGGAGCGGCGAGACGAACCCCATCGCAAGCAGCACCAGATCTGCGGGAAGCATGAATTCCGAACCGGGCGTCTCGACCGGCTTGCCGTCCTTCCACTCAAGGCGCACCGCCTTCAGCGCCCTGACGCGGCCGTTCTCGCCCACGAACGCCTTGGTGGCCACCGACCAGTCGCGCGTGACCCCTTCCTCGTGCGACGAGGACGTGCGCAGCCGCGTCGGCCAGTACGGCCACACCGGGTTGTCCTCGACATCCGGCGGCATCGGCAGCAGTTCGAGCTGGGTGACGGAGGCGGCGCCGTGGCGGTTGGAGGTGCCGACGCAGTCCGAGCCG
>DATMAH010000055.1:0-8593 GCA_035583735.1 Dehalococcoidia bacterium | reverse complement strand
CACGCCGCTGGACATGCGTTTCGGCGGCGCTTCGGCCGAAGAAGGCCCGACGGCCGCGGAGATCCTCAACACGTGGAGCGAAGGAGACATCGCCGACCTCATCTACAAGTACGGAGAAGAGCCGGCCAGCCGCCGCATCGCCCGCCGCATCGTCGCGGCGCGCCCGCTGCGGACGACCGCTGATCTCGCCAAAGCCGTCGAGCAGGCCGTGGGGAGGAGAGCCACTTCCAAATCCCACCCCGCCACCAGGACGTTTCAGGCTCTCCGCATCGCGGTGAACAACGAGCTGGATGCTCTATTCACCGCACTTCCTCAGGCCCACGGCCTGCTCGGCTTTGGGTCGCGCCTCGCCGTCCTCAGCTACCACTCGCTGGAGGACCGGATCGTCAAGGACTACATCCGGCGCGAGTCACGCGACTGCATCTGCCCGCCGGGGCTGCCGGCGTGCCAGTGCGGGCACCGGGCATCGCTCCGGCCCGTCACGCGCGGGGCGCTCAAGCCGTCAGCCGCGGAGGTCGCGGCGAACCCGCGTGCGCGCAGCGCCCGCCTGCGGGCTGCGGAACGCATCACGGCATACGCGGCGTAGGAGGGCGGGATGGCGGCGCTTGAGAGGCCGGCGCTCCCAGCACCCCGCATCTTCGGCAAGACGCGCCCGCAGACGCGCACGCTGCTCATCGCCGGCGCGGCGGCGATGGTGGTGATGGCGGCGGCGTTCCAGGTCAACATCTTCAGCCGCATGGCCAGCACGAGCTACGAGATCAACGCGCTGGAACGGCAGCATGCGGCGCTGCAGGCGGAGAACCGCGAGCTGGAGGCGGAGGTGGCGGCGCTGTCGTCGCTGGCGCGCGTCGACTGGGAGGCGCGCACACGGCTCAAGATGGAGCCGCCGAAGAGGACGGTGCGCATCGAGGTCAACCAGCCCGTGCCGGACCGGCACTCGTTGCCGACGCGCTTCCTGCCGCCCGAGGCGGCCCAGCCCGGCGCCGCTGCCGAGGGTTCGTCGTGGACCGCCTGGCTGCGCGAGCTGCTTCCGTTCTGATGCATCCGGCCCGCGCGGCCGGCCGAGAGGGTTGATGTTCGGTAAGCGCGGTCGCATGACGCTGAGGATCATCGTGCTGGCGGCGTTCTTCGCCGTCTCCGGCGCTGTGCTGGCCGCGCGCGTCGCCTACGTCCAGGTCGTGCGCACAGACCACTACCGCGCGCAGGCGCGCGACGAGCATTTCGGCCAGGAGGAGCTGCGCGCGCCGCGGGGGGCGATCCTCGACCGCAACGGCTACCCGCTCGCCACGACCGTGGACGCCTTCGACGTCTTCATCAATCGCGATGACTGGCAGGACGACTTCGCCGCGAAGCAGGGGGCGGAGTTCATCGCGCCCGTCATCGGCGCCGACCCGGTGGACCTGATCAACAAGGTCCGGGCGCACGACGGGAGCCTGTATCTCGCCTTCAGCGGGCTGGACTACGAGAAGGGAGCGGCGCTGCACGACGCCGACGCGCCGGGCCTGCGCATCGTGCAGACGACGAAGCGCTTCTACCCGGAAGGCGACCTGGCGTCGTCGCTGCTGGGCTTCGTCGGGCGCGACCACGCTGGCCTGACCGGCATCGAGAAGGACTTCGATACGGAGCTCGGCGGCAAGCCAGGCACCTTCTACTTCGAGCGAGACAGCATCGGCAACCGCATTCAGCTCGGCGCCGAGCGCATCGGCAAGCAGCCGGAGCCGGGTGGCGACATCGAGCTGACGATCGACCGCTACATCCAGCGCCTCGTCGAGGGCCGGCTCGAGGAGGAGATCGCGCGGACGAAGGCGCTCGGCGGGTCGATCGTCGTCATGGACCCGGCGACGGGCGAAGTGCTGGCGATGGCGAGCCAGCCGACGTTCCGGCTGTCGCAGCTCCGCGACGGTGACATCGACCAGGCGCTGATCCGCAACCGCGCGGTCACCGACGTCTACGAGCCGGGGTCCGTCTTCAAGGTGCTGACGGCCGCCATGGCGATCGAGCTGGGGCACGTCACACCCGAGAGCACCTACAACGACACCGGCGCCTCGTTCATCGGCGAATCGACCATCCGCAACTGGGACTACAGCGTCAACGGCATCACGAGCGTCACGCAGATCCTGCAACGGAGCCTCAACACGGGCGCGGTCTGGATGGCGCAGATGGTCGGGCCGGAGGCGTTCTACAAATACCTGCGGGACTTCGGGCTGGGAGAGGCGACGCATGTGGGCCTGGGCGGCGAAGCGGACGGCCTGGTGCGCTCGCAGGAGGACCCCGCCTGGGCGCCGGTGGACCTGGCGACGAATAGCTTCGGCCAGGGCGTCGCCGCGACGCCGCTGCAGGTCGTCTCGGCGGTCGCCGCCATCGCCAACGACGGCAAGCTCATGCGGCCGTACATCGTGCGGCGCGCGGTGACGCCGGATGGCGTCCGCACGTTCGAGCCGAGCGTCGTGCGGCAGGTGGTGAGCGAGCGGACGGCGGCGGCGGTCACGGATATGATGAATCAGGTTGTCGAGGGAGTGCCGGGCAACCTGGCGCGCGTGAGTGGGTACCGCGTCGCTGGCAAGACCGGCACGACGACGGGCGCGACGCTGGCCGACGGCGCCGTGCTGGACGGCAACATCGCTTCGTTCATCGGCTTCGCGCCGGCGGACGAGCCGCGGATCATCGTGCTGGTGAAGCTGGACTTCAAGGAAGACCGGCTTGGCGGGCAGGTGGCGGCGCCCGTGTTCGCCGATATCGTCCCGAAGATCCTCGCATACCTCGGCGTGCGCCCGGAGGGGGCGCAGCAGGTGAGCGCGGCGCCATAGGCGTTCGCGCATGTTGGGCACGCATAGCATGCCGGCGATTCGTGGGGCCGGCGGCGCCTGAAAGACAGGCGAGAAGATGATCACAGCCAGGGAGATCGCGGCCGCATTGCGGCCGGCGCTGATCCGCGCCCCGACCGTCGGGCCGATGCGCTTTCGCCACGCCGTCGTGGATTCGCGCAAGGCGCGCCGGGGCGACCTCTTCGTCGCGCTGAAGGGCGAGCGCGCGGACGGCCACGACTTCGTCGCTGATGCCGCGCGGCGCGGCGCGACGGGCGCGATCGTCGAGCGGCCGGTGGACGCCGAGATCGCGCAGTACATCGTGCCGAGCGCGCTGGCGGCGCTGCAGGAGCTCGCCCGCCGTCGCCGCCTGGAGCGGTCGCGGCTGAAGGTGGTCGGCATCACGGGCAGCGTCGGCAAGACGACGACGAAAGAGCTGACGGCGGCCGTGCTCGCCGTGCGCTACCCGTTGCTCAAGAGCGAAGGCAACCTCAACAGCGAGATCGGCCTGCCGGTGGTGTTGCTGGAGCTGACGACGAGGCACCGGCGCGCCGTCCTCGAGATGGGGATGTGGGCGCCGGGCGAGATCGCGCTGCTCTGCGATATCGCCCGGCCGGACACTGGCATCGTCACCACCGTTGGCCCGTCCCACCTCGAGCGCATGGGCACGATGGAAGCGATCGAGGACGAGAAGGGCGACCTGCCGGCGGCGCTCCCCGAGGACGGCGTGGCCATCCTCAACGCCGACGACCCGCGCGTCCTGCGCATGGCTGAGCGCACGGCGGCGCGCGTCGTGACATATGGCCTCTCCGACACCGCAGACGTGCGCGCCGTGGACGTAGAGAGCCGCGGCCTGGAGGGCGTCTCCTTCACGCTGCTGCACGAGGGGCGCCGCGCGAAGGTGCGGTCGCGCCTGCCGGGTGCGGCGCTGGTGCCGAACGCGCTTGCCGCGGCGGCAGCGGGTCTCACCGACGGGATCGAGATCCGCGAGGTGGCGCGCGCGCTGTCCGAAGCGCGCGTACCGCTGCGCATGCAGGCGCACCGCGGCGTGAACGGCTCGACGATCATCGACGACAGCTACAACGCGAGCCCGGCATCGATGCGCGCGGCGCTCGACCTGCTGGCCGAAGTGCCCGGGCGGAAGATCGCCGTGCTGGGCGATATGCGCGAGCTGGGCAGCGCCGAGCGCGAGGGCCACGCCGACGCCGGGCGGCGCGCCGCCGAGGTCGCCGACCGCATCTACGCCGTGGGCGAGCTGGGGCGCTGGATCGGCGACGCGGCGATCCAGGCCGGGCACGGCGACGTGCGCATCGTGCGGACGAAGGAAGAGGCGGAGGACGACCTGGCGGCGACGTTGAGACGGGGCGATGTCGTATTGCTGAAGGCCTCGCGCGCGCTGGCGCTGGAGAGCATGCTCGAACGACTGGCGGTACGCGAATGATGTACGCCCTGCTCACGGGCGCCGGCGCGGCGATCGGCGCGGCGATCCTTGGCGGACCGTTCGTGGCGTGGCTGCGCGCGAAGAAGCTCGGCAAGGCGGAGAGCGAGGAGGGGCCGCAGTCGCACCTGCCGAAGGCGGGCACGCCGACGTTCGGTGGCGTGCTGATCATGGGCGTCGGGCTCGCCGCCGCCCTCATCGCCGCCGTCCCGAAGGACGCCGACGTGCTGCTGCCGATCGCCGTCGCCGCGCTGTTCGCCGGCATCGGCCTGTACGACGACCTCGGCACGCTGGTCGGCCGCGAGCAGCGCGCGGCGCACGACAGGCGCGGCATGGTGCTGAAGGTGCTCGCGTTCGGCGGCGCCGGCGTCGTCGCGGCGCTGCTGCTCTACGGCCCGATGGACGCGCCGCGGCTGCTGGTGCCGCATGAGGGCGGGTTCGACATCGGCCCCGTGTACGTCGTCATCGCGGTCTTCGCGATCATCGCCACGGCCAGCGCCACGGGCGTCACCGATGGCGTCGACATGCTGATGGGCACGACGGGGGCGCTGGCCTTCGCGGCGTTCGGCGCCATCGCGCTGATGCAGGACCAGGTGGCGCTCGCGACGTTCTGCTTCGCCCTGGCCGGCGCGCTGGTGGGCTACCTGTACTGGAACGCCTACCCGGCCCGGCTCTTCATGGGCGACGTGGGATCGCTGCCGCTTGGCGGCGCGCTGGCGACGGTGGCGCTGATGACGGGCTGGTGGCTGATGCTGCCGGTGATCGGCATCGTCTTCGTCATGGAGATCGCGTCCGTGGTCGTCCAGATCGCCTACTTCCGGACGACGGGCGGGAGGCGCATCTTCCGCATGGCGCCGGTCCACCACCATTTCGAGGAGCTGGGCTGGCACGAGGTGACGGTGATGGCGCGCTTCGCCGCGCTGGGCGCCGTGGGGGCGCTCGCCGGGGTGGCGCTGGCCGCCTGGTGAGGGGCTGCGAATCTATCGCGCGGGGCTATTGACAGGGAATTGCTAAGGTGATATGACTGTTGAACGAGAACTCCTGGTGGGGAAACGCGTGACCGTGATCGGTCTGGGCATCGAAGGCGTTGACGCAGCCCGCTACGCCGCCGCACACGGCGCGAGCGTCACGGTCACCGACTCCAAGCCAGCGGAGTTGCTTGCTTCCCGTCTCCGGCAGCTGGAAGGCCTTCCCATCACGTACCACCTGGGCCAGCCGCTCGCAGAGGCGGACGTCGCCGGCGCCGACGTCGTTTTCGTGTCGCAGAGCGTGCCACTGTCGCTGCCGCCGCTGGCCGCCGCCCGCCAGCGCGGCCAGGAGCTAACGTCGATGGCGCGCTACTTCCTCCAGCGGTGCCCCGGACCCGTCGCCGGCATCACCGGCAGCAGCGGCAAGACCACGACGACCGCGCTGGTCGCCTCGATGATGGAGGCGGACGGCCGTGCCTATCGCGTCGGCGGAAACATCGGCGCGGGCCTGCTGGAGCTGCTGGACGGGCTGGACCACGCGACATGGACGGTGGTGGAGTTGAGCCACACGCAGCTCCAGCTCACGGACCGCAGCCCCCACGTGGCCGCCGTGCTGAACGTCACGCCCAACCACCTCGACCAGTTCTCCTGGGAGGACTACGTCGAGTTGAAGCGCAACATCATCCGCTACCAGGGCGAGGACGATATCGCCGTGCTCGGGCTCGACGACGAGGTCGCCGCCTCGTTCGCGGAGGGCGCGCGCGGCCAGGTATGGCACTTCACGTCGCGCGACTCGCTGCCGGGGAGCGGCGCGCTGCTGCGCGACGAGGCCGTCTTCATCAAGCGAGAGAACGTCGAGGAGATGGTGATCGCCATCGACGAGATCCCGCTGCGCGGCGAGCACAACGTCGCGAACGTGCTGGCGGCAGCGGCCATCGCCGCTGCCAGCGGCATCGAGGCGGATGCCATCGCCGAGGGCGTGCGGACCTTCCGTGCCGTGCCGCACCGGCTGGAAGTCGTGGGGACGGTGGACGGCGCGACGTGGGTGAACGACAGCATCGCCACGACGCCGGAGCGCGTCGTCGCCGGCCTGCGCTCGTTTGATGAGCCGGTGGTGCTGCTGCTGGGTGGCCGCGACAAGGACCTGCCGAAGGACGAGCTCGCGCGCGTGGCGCTGGAGCGCTGCGCCGGCATCGTCTTCTTCGGCGAGAGCGGTGCGCTGCTGGAGGCTGCGGTAGAGGCGAACGCCGCGAGCGTGCCCTACGAGGAGCGGCCGGTGTTGTCGCGCGTGAGGACGCTGGCGGAGGCGGTCGCCGTGGCGCGCGAGATGGCGTCGCCGGGCGATGTCGTGCTGCTGTCGCCGGCATGCACCAGCTTCGACGCATATGCGAACTTCGAAGAGCGGGGCGACGAGTTCCGCCGTCTCGTCCGGGCGATGCAGGAGGGGCGCTGATGGCTGTCACGGCGCATCCTGCCCGTCTTAAGACCGGCCAGCCGGACTACCTGATCATGGGCGCCGTCGGCGTGCTGGTGGTGCTCGGCATCATCGCGGTGTACAGCTCGTCGTTCGCGCTGGGGCTGCTGGAGTTCGGCGACGCGAACTACTTCGTCGTCCGGCAGGCGGCCTTCGCCGTCATCGGCGCCACCATCGCCTGGCTGCTGATGAAGTCGGACTACCGGCAGCTTCGCGTCGTCAGCCCGCTGCTGATGCTGGCGGCGATCGTCGGGCTGGTGGCGGTGCTGCTGCCCGGCATCGGCGTCGAGCGCAACGGCGCGACGCGCTGGATCGCGGTGGGCGGGCCGATCCCGCCCGTGCAGCCGAGCGAGTTGGCGAAGCTGGCGCTGGTGATCTACGTGTCCGCGTGGCTGGCGGGCCGCGGCGAGCACATCAAGGCGTTCTGGACGGGCTTCTTCCCGTTCGTGCTGCTGGTCGGCTTCGTGGCCGGGCTGATCATGATGGAGCCGGACATGGGGACGACGATCGTCATCGTCCTGACGACGATGACGCTGATGTTCGTCGCCGGCGCGTCGCTCACGCACGTCGCCGCGGCGACGAGCATTGCCGGCGTCGTCGCCGGCATGCTCGTCCTCACCGGCGATTACCGCGCCGACCGCGTCTTCGCGTTCATCCAGGCCGAGGACGACCCGAGCGGCAGGGGCTTTCACACGCTGCAGCTCCTCATCGCGCTGGGCAGCGGCGGCTGGGACGGGCTGGGGCTCGGCGCGAGCCGGCAGAAGTTCTTCTACGTGCCCGGCGCCCATACCGACGGCATCTTCGCCATCATCGGCGAGGAGCTGGGGTTCATCGGCGCGGCGGCGGTGATCGTGCTCTTCGCGGTGGTGATGGTGCGCGGCTTCCGCGTCGTCTTCCGCGCCCGCGACGAATTTGGATCGCTGCTCGCCGTCGGCATCGTCTCCTGGATCGGCTATCAGGCGATCATCAACGTGGGCGGCATCACGCGCACGATGCCGCTGACGGGCATCCCGCTGCCGTTCGTCAGCTACGGCGGCTCGGCGCTCATCGCCATGCTCGCCGCGACGGGCATCCTCCTCAGCATCTCGCGCTACGCCGTCGATGGGAACGCCGTCGGCGGGCGGCCGACGCCGGTCGACGACTCGCACAAGATCGTGAAGCCGCGCACGCGACCGAAGCAGCGGCCCGCGGGCGGCTGGCCGAAGCGAGAGCGTGCGCGCGCGCGGAAGGGAGAGCGGTGAGGGTGGTTTTCGCGGGAGGCGGCACAGGCGGTCACGTGTACCCCAACCTCGCCGTTGCGCGCGCGCTGGCGATCGAGACGCGCGCGGCGGGCGCGGCGCTGGATGTGCTGTACGTCGGCGTGCGTGGCCGGGTCGATGAAACGATCGTGCCAGCGCAGGGGATCGCCTTCCGGGCGGTATCGGCGGGGCCGCTGCGCGTGGGCTCTCCGCTGGCGTTCGCGCGAAACACGGGCCGCCTGGCGCTGGGCGTGCTGCAGTCGCTCTCGATCTTGCGCCGATTCAAGCCGGACGTGGTGTTCGCGACGGGCGGATACGCGAGCGTGCCGGTGGGCGTGGCGGCTCGCATCCTGCGCAAGCCCCTGGTGGTGTACCTGCCGGACGTCACGCCCGGCTGGTCGGTGCGGTTGCTCTCCCGCCTGGCGACGAAGATGACGACGACGTCCGAGCGCGCGCTGGAGCACCTGCCGCGCGACAAGACGACGGTGGTCGGCTATCCCGTGCGGGCGGACTTCTGGGATATCGACCGGGCGGCGGCGCGGCAGCGCCTGGGCGTCGCCGCGGGCGAACGGCTGCTGCTCGTGACGGCGGGCAGCCTCGGCGCGCGCGCGATCAACGAGGCGCTGTGGGCGGCACTGCCGCGCTTGCTCGACGCATGTATCGTCGTGCAC
>DATMAH010000054.1:0-12605 GCA_035583735.1 Dehalococcoidia bacterium | reverse complement strand
GCGCGGCTGGCCAAGCGGGGGATCTTCGTCCGATACTTCGACACGCCGCGGCTGCGGGACCACCTGCGGATCAGCGCGCCCCTGGTGGAGGACGTGCCGCGGGTGGCCGGAGCGCTAAAGGAGATTGGAGCAGAGCTTGGGCGCTGAGCGCACCGCACACGTCATCCGGGAGACGAAGGAGGTCCGCGTCGAGGTCACGCTGGACCTGGACGGCGGCGGCCGCGCCTCGGCGCGCACCGGCATCGGCATGCTGGACCACCTGGTCGAGCAGATCGGCAAGCACGGGCTGCTCGACCTCACCGTCGCGGCGACGGGCGACCTGCACGTCGACGAGCACCACACGGTAGAGGACGCCGGCATCGCCATCGGGCAGGCGCTGGACCGCGCGCTGGGAGACCGGCGCGGCATCGTGCGCATGGCCGACGCGCTGGTGCCGCTCGACGAGGCGCTCGCGTCCGTGGCCGTCGACCTGAGCGGGCGTCCGTACTGCGAGATCGACGTCACGTGGACACTCGACCGCATCGGCGAGCTGCCGGCGCACCTGGTCGAGCACTTCCTCTCGTCGATCGCGGCGGAGGCGAAGATGACGCTGCACGCGCGCGTTTTGAAGGGCGAGAACGACCACCACCGCGCGGAGGCGATGTGCAAGGCGTTCGGGCGGGCGCTGGCGGCGGCAACGCGGGTCGAGCCCCGGCTGGGCGGGGCTGTGCCGAGCACGAAGGGGTTGCTGAGAGACTGAGCGCGCGGGCAGCGCGCCTAGAGACGGAGCATGTGCGATGGCCAAGCAGACGTACTCGCGCGAGGACGCGCGTCCCGAGGTGAAGGCGCTGCTGGAGATGATGACGGCAGCGCGCGCGGCGACGCCACGGGTCTTCGAGCCCGGGCCGATGCGCCAGTTCGACCTGTCGATCGCGGCCGCGTGGGGCATTGGCGCGCCGGACGTCGCCGTCGAGCGCGAGATCCGCATTCCCGGTCCGGCAGGCGAGCTGCGGGCGCTGGTCTACGCGCCGACAGTGAGCCAGGAGCGCGGGCTGCCTGTCGTGCTGCACTTCCACGGCGGCGGCTACGTGATCATGCTGCCGGAGTCGTGCGCAAAGCTCTCGAAGCAGATCGCCGCCGGTGCGAACGCCGTCGTCGTCAGCCTGGACTACCGCCGCGCCCCGGAGCATCCGTTTCCCGCAGCCGTCGACGACGCGGTGGCCGCGTTCCGCTGGCTGCGTGAGAACGCCGCCGACCTTGGCGGCGACCCCGCCCGCATCGGGCTCTTCGGCGATTCAGCGGGCGGCGGGCTGGCCGCGGCGGCAGCGCTGCGCCTGCTGGGCGATGGAGACGCGCCGGCGGCCGTCGGGCTCTACTGTCCGTGGCTCGACCTGGCGAACGCGACGCCCTCGTTCCGTGCGCTGGGCCCGGACGACCCGGTGATCGACGACGCGACGATGGATTACTGGCGCCGCTGCTACGCGCCGGACGAGCGGCAGTGGGACGACCCGCTGGCGAGCCCGTTGCGCGGCGACGTCACCAAGTTCCCGCCGGCCTGTGTCGTCGTCGGCGGGCTGGACCCGCTGTATGACGACGGCGTGCAGTTCGTGGAGAAGCTGCGCGCGGCGGGACGTGACGTCGAGCTGCACGAGTACGGCGACATGCCGCACGAGTTCGGCCTCTACCCGCAGCTTACGCCGCTGACGGACGCGATGGACAGGATGAGCGCGTTCTTCACGCGGGTGCTGCGCTAACGCGAGCCGAGGATGAGGACGTCGGCCGCGACGGCGACGAACAACAGCCCGAGGTAGTACACCGACGCGCGGAACACGGCCATCGCCGAGCCGGCGCCATCGTCGTTGCGGAGGCGCCACGTCTCCCGGACAAAGAGCAGCCCGAGGGCGACGGCGGCCGAGGCGTAGATCCAGCCCAGGTCGGCCGCTACGAGCAGCACGAGCGACACCGGCAGCAACGCAACGGCGTACCAGAACATCTGCGACTTCGTGCTGTCCAGGGTGGCGACGACGGGCATCATCGGCACGTTGGCGCGCGCGTAATCGTCGCGGTACTTGATCGCCAGCGCCCAGAAGTGCGGCGGCGTCCACGCGAAGACGATGAGGAAGAGGATGACGGCGGGCAGCTCGACCGTGCCGGTGACGGCGGCCCAGCCGACGAGCGGCGGGAAGGCGCCGGCGGCGCCGCCGATGACAATGTTCTGCGGCGTCGTGCGCTTCAGCCACATCGTGTAGACGAACACGTAGTACGCCGTCGCGGAGACGGCGAGCACCGCTGCCAGCAGGTTCGACGTCGCCAGCAGCAGCAGAAACGCCAGCACCTCGAGTACGAGCGCGAAGGCGATGGCGTGCGACGGCTGCACGATCCCGAGCGGGAGCGGGCGGCCGCGCGTGCGGTGCATCACGGCATCGATGTCGCGGTCGATGTAGCAGTTGATGGCGTTGGCGCCGCCCGCGGCCAGCGTGCCGCCGACGACCGTCGCCGCGACCAGCCAGAACGACGGCATGCCGCCCTCGGCGAGGATCATCGCCGGGACGGTGGTGATCAGCAGGAGCGAGATGATGCGCGGCTTGGTGAGCGCGACGTACGCGCCCAGCGTCTCGCCGAGGCGAGAGCGCGGGCGGGCGAGGCTGCTGTCCATCACGCCCATTCGGCCGCCTTCCTGCGTCTGCTCGCTTCGCCTTCGGCGGCGACGGCCTGCTCCCCCGGGAGGTACAGGCTGAGCACGCTGACGACGACGAGCGTACACCAGAGCAGCGCCGCAAGCGACAGGTGGGTGACGACCACCCAGGCGGCAAGCTCGGTCCAGATGTTGGCGGCGCCGATGAGCGCCTGCGCGACGTAGGCGACGCCGCCGAACGCCGGCAGGACCAGCAGCCAGGGCTGATTGCGGCGCTCTTCGAAGCCGAGGTAGATGAGGCCGAGCATCAGCACGCCGAGGATGCCGGCGAGCACCCGGTGCAGGTAGTGCAGCCCCACGTGCTGCCCGCCATCGGGCACGACGCTGCCATTGCACAACGGCCAGCCGTCGCAGGCGAGCGAGGCGTCCGTGCCCGAGATGTACGAACCGAGCACGAGCGTGGCGAACGCGGCCACGGCAGCGACGACGGCCATGCGCGAAAACGGCGAGTCGGCGGCGCCGCCGAAGACGGACATGGCGCGGCTCCGGAAGCGCGACAGCATGAACGCGACGATCATCAGCCCCATGAAGATCATCGCCGTGCCCAGATGGGCCGCCGTGATCTCCGCCGGAAGCTCCCGTTCGACCGTGATCGCGCCGAGGGCAATCTGGACAACGAGCACGACCCCGGCGGCAAAAGCGATCCAGAATTCGCGCGTGTGCCGCCGCTCGTCACGGAATGCGGCGTACGTCACGCCGAGGAAGAGGAACCCCACGACGGCCGCCACCGTCCGGTGGGACCACTCGATCAGGGTATGCTTCTCGGCTTTCGGGATGAGGCTGCCGTGGCACGTCGGCCAGTCGGGGCAGCCCAGGCCGGAATCGGTCGCGCGGACCGTGCCACCGACGATCACGAGCACGAAGGTCGCGAGGAGAGTGATGAGGAGGAGCCGTTGAAACCAGGTCATGCTCGATGCGACCGCCAGGCCCGGCGGCGGGGCGTTTGTTACCGCTATCACAAGTATCACGCTTGGGGACGTGGGGCAATCGGCATGGGGCCGGCCGATGCGGCGCGGCGTTGCATCGAAACATCCGTTACGGCAGGGAGATGCGCCTCCGGCTCGACGCACTCCCGATGCGCTCGCTCACGTTGCATCGAAACGTCCGTTACGGCAGGGAGATACGCCCTCCCTTGCTCTACGCGCCGTGTCACGGTTCTGCGACGCAGGCGCGTGGGGCGGAGGGTTGTCTTCTCCTCCAGCGCAGCTAGCATGCCGGCAGGGGGTCCGTGTCTGGTCACGTCCCGCGATTGACGTACAGCGCGAACAGCGCGACCGCAGATGGACAGCGCGACGGATAGCGATGGCGGCGCAGTGGAGACGGGCGTCGCACCGAGCGGCGGCGGCTTTCGCGCTGTCGCCCGTCGTGACGGCGAGATCGTCTGGTCGTGTCCGCACGTGCACTTCACCGAGCACTCGGCGAAGAACTGCCCGGCGCTGCGCAGCGTGCGCCTCGGCTGAGGTCGAGCTCGCTCGCGTGGGCGCGATTGACACTGGCACGTCACGGGCAAACAATGCCGCTGCGCGTAGGTGAAGCATGCGCCAACAGGGAGGTCAGACGATGACAACCGGTAGAGCCGCGGTGCTGATCGGCCCGGGCAAGGGCTACCAGATCCAGGAATTCGAGGTGCCGGAGCCGGAGCCGGGCGGCATCGTCGTCAAAGTGTCGATGAGCGGCATCTGCGGCTCCGACCTGCACATCTGGCGCGGCGACTCGCCGCTGTTCGCCGCGATGGCGGGCAACGTCGCCGGCCACGAGATGACGGGCCGCGTATACGCGCTCGGCCGCGACATCAAGACGGACTCGCTCGGACGGCCGCTGAAGGAAGGCGACCGCATCGCCTATGCGTACTTCTACCCGTGCCACCGCTGCTACCAGTGCAACAAGGGAGAGTTCGCCACCTGCCCGAACAAGCTGCTGACCATGGGCCCCAGCATCAGCAAGTTCAGCGGCGCGTACGGGGAGTACTACTACCTGAAGCCGGGCGGCTGGGTCTTCAAGGTGCCGGACGAGGTCACGGACGAGATGGCGACGCCGGTGAACTGCGCGCTGTCGCAGGTGACGTACGGGCTGCAGAAGGCCGGCATGCGCTACGGCGACACGATCGCGATCCAGGGCGCGGGCGGCCTCGGGCTGAACGCCATCGCCGTCGCGAAGGAGATGGGCGCGGACGCCGTCATCGCCATCGACGGCGTGCCCAGCCGGCTCGATCTGGCGAAGCGTTTCGGCGCCGACGAGGTGATCGACATCAACGAGCTGGACAGCGCGCAGCGCGTGGCGAAGGTGAAGGCGCTGACGCAGGGCCGAGGCGCTGACATCGTCGTCGAGGTGGTGGGCGTGCCGGCCGTGGTGCCGGAGGGCCTGCAGATGCTGCGCGACGGCGGCACCTACCTCGAGATCGGCAACATTTCCTTCGGGCAGACGACGACGCTCGACCCGTCGCAGCTCGTCTGGGGCTCGAAGCGCATCCAGGGCGTGGTCATGTACGACCCCTGGGTGATCCCGGAAGCGCTGGACTTCCTGGTGCGGACGAAGAACAAGTACCCGCACGGCGACGTCGTCTCGCACAAATTCACCCTGGACCAGATCGACGAGGCGTTCCAGAGCAGCGAGTGGATGCGCGAGGGAGACCAGACAAAGGTCAACCGCGGCGTCATCACGATGGCGTAGCGCCGCGGATGGCCGAGCGATGTGCGCCCCCGGACGGTGGCAGGGCGGGCATCGCCGCGTCTCCTACTGGTCCGGTGAGCCTTCGTCCTCGCCTGCCACCGGCGCCGGCTCGATGATGTACGACTCCACGCGCTCGGGGGCGAGCAACTCCGAGACGTTGTCGCACGACGGCTCGACCAGCACGATGCGGCCATCGAGGATGTGCAGGGCGGTGCCCCGCGGGTTGCCGTCTGCGTTGGTGCCGGTGGAGAAGACCAGGACGCTCGTGGCGCCGAAGCCGCGGTTGATGACGGGCGTATCGGGCGCCGGGTCGTAGACCGCGAGCAGGTCCGTCTCGCCGGCCGGGAGCGACTGGCGGTACTGATCCGTCACCTGCTCCGGCCTGACCCACGCCGGCAGGCAACCGACGACGGGCAGCGCCTCCACTTCCGCCCCGGGCGCATCCGTGTCGCGGCACTGCGGCAGGAACTCGGTGGAGTCGCCGGTCACGCAGTTCAGGCGCTGATACCCGGTGAGCGCCGCCATCTCGATGTAGGCGTCCTGCTCGCCCGCCAGGGCGTCGGCGATGATGGTGTCCAGCTCCCCGACGCCGGTCCGCACGGGCGGCGGATCCTCGTTGGCGCCGCCGTCGCCGGGCGCGACGGTCGTCGTGGTGACGACGGTGTCGTCATCGCCGCAGGCGCCCAGCAGGGCCCCGAAGCTGAGGAGGGCGGCCGCGATGAGGATCACTCGCATTGGGCGCAAGTATAGCGGCGCGGCTCGCCCCGGACGAAGCCGTGCGCGGGGAAAGGCGGTCAGGCGGAGGCTTCGGCCAGCTCCTTCGCCGGTTCGGCGGACTCCTCCTCGGCTGGCCAGGCGGCCTTCTTGAGCATCTCGCGCGGCGGGTCGATGTAGATGGCGCCCCAGCCGCAGGCCTCCTCGCAGAGGCGGCAGCCGGTGCAGCGCTTCTCGTTCAGCACGGCGACGCCGAAGAAGTCACCCACGGTGCGCTCCGGCTCGCCGAGCGACAGGGCGTCGAACGGGCAGATCTGGATGCACAGCTCGCAGCCGGAACCGATGCAGTTGTCCTCGACGACGATGGCCTTCGGCCACTCCTTGCGCGGGAACGTCTTGCAGACGTCACCCAGGTCGTCGAGGATCGCCTCCGGCGGGCAGACGACGCCACAGGCGCCGCAGTCGATGCAGAGGTTGGGGTCGATGACGTGAACGACGTTGCGCGTGCCGGTGATGGCGTTGGTGGGGCAGCGCTTTGTGCAGGCCGTGCAGCCGATGCAGGTGTCGATGATGGTGTAGGCCACGGAGACTCCAGCCGCCTGATCTTCCCGCTTTGCGCAGCGCCGGCTTGTGAAATCCGGCACGGTGAGTATAGGCAGCGTGTTCGCGGCCGGGCAAGCAGCTGTGCGCGGACGCAGAAAGCCCGGCGCGGCGGCCGGGCCTTCGTGGGTCGCTGGTAGCGCGTGCGGGATTCGAACCCGCGATCTCCGCCTTGAGAGGGCGGTGTCCTGGGCCGCTAGACGAACGCGCCGATAGTTGGCTGGGGATGGAGGATTCGAACCCCCACATACGGATCCAGAGTCCGCTGTCCTACCATTAGACGAATCCCCAGCGGTCGTGCCAGTCTAGCAATTGCGCCGAAATGCGGGCAATTTGGGCCGAGTCTACGCCTGCAGCGCGCGGGCCGCGTCGTCGAGCCGGGCGAGCGACCGTTCCCGTCCCAGCGCCTCGATGGTCTCGAACAGCGGCGGCGAGACGCGCTTGCCGGTGACGGCCACCCGCACCAGCGAAAACAGGTCGCCCGGCTTCAGCGACAGCGCCTCGGCCTGGCCGCGCAGCTCCGCCTCGATCGCCTCCGTCGTCCAGTCGCCGAGGGCGCCGATGCGGTTGCGTGTCTCGGAGAGCACGGCGACGGCGTCCGCGGGCCGGTCGCGGAAAACCTTCCCCAGCAGCTCGTCACGGGAGTAGACGAGATCGTCGCGGAAGAGGAAGTCGCAGTAGTCGGGCAGCTCGGAGAGCAGCTTGATGCGCTCCTGCACGAGCGGCGCGATCTTTGCGACGAGCGCGCGGTCGACGGGCCGCGCCACGGACGGCGGCAGGCGGTCGTCAAGCCAGTCGGCGGCTACGGCGGCGAACCGCTCTGGCGGCATCTCGCGGATGTAGACGCCGTTCATCCACAGCAGCTTCTCGGCGTTGAAGACGCCGGGGCTCTTCACCACGCGGGAGAGCGAGAAGTGCTCGACGAGCTGCTCGCGCGAGATGATGTCGGTCTTGTCATCGAGTGACCAGCCGATGAGGGCGAGGAAGTTCACCAGCGCGTCGGGCAGGTAGCCCTCGTCGCGGTACTCAAAGACGCTGGTGGCGCCGTGGCGCTTGCTCAGCTTGGCGCCGTCCGGGCCGAGGATGCGCGGGGTGTGGGCGATGACGGGCGGCTCGATGCCGAGGGCGCCGTAGACGAGCATATGGCGCGGCACAGACGGGATCCACTCGTCGCCGCGGAGCACGTGCGTGATGCGCATGTCCTCGTCGTCGACGATGTACGCGAGATGATACGTCGGGTATCCGTCGGACTTCAGCACCACGAAGTCGTCGATCGTCGTCAGGTCGAACGTCAGCCGGCCGTGGATGGCGTCGTCGAGCGAGACGCTGCCGGAATCCGGCGTCTTGAAGCGCACGACAGAGCCGCGGCCCTCCGCCTGGGCCTCTGCGCGGGCGGCGCGCTGGCCCTCGGGCGTGCGGCAGCGGCCGTCGTAGCCGGGCGGCCGCTTCAGGCGCTGCTGCTCCGCGCGCAGCGCATCCAGCCGCTGTGACGAGCACCAGCACTCGTAGGCGTCGCCCTGGGAGAGCAGCCGGTCGGCGGCGGTGCGGTACCGGCCGAGGCGCTGGGACTGCACGTACGGCGCGTGCGGACCACCGACGTCCGGCCCCTCGTCGTAATCGAGCCCGAGCCAGCGCAGGGATTCGATGATGCCATCGACGGATTCGGGGACGAAGCGCGTGCGGTCGGTGTCCTCGAGCCGCAGGACGAATTGGCCACCATCGTGGCGCGCGAGGAGCCACGAGAAGAGCGCCGTCCGGATGTTGCCGACGTGCGGGATGCCGGTGGGGCTGGGGGCGTAGCGCGTACGCGTGGGCACGAGAAGAGTCTACTCGTTCGGCTGGGAGGCGCGACGCGAGATGGCGCTAGCCGACCTTCTCACGCAGCAGGGCGATGACCTCTCGGACGGTCTCCTGGCGCCAGTTGGCCCAGATCGGCCCGTTCTGGAAATCGATGTACTCCTGGCGGAACCGGGCGCGCTCCTCGTCGGTGGGGTCGGGCTTGCGCCAGCGGGCATACATCGGCGCCAGCTTCTCCCGCATCTCCTCATAGGCGAGCTGCGGGCGCTCGATCCAGTGGGCGATGTAGTCGTGGTCCTTGGTGTAGAAGACGGCGACGGGGATGGACTCGAATTCGCCGCCGTTGAGGAACTCGGCGATGACGTCCTTGTTCTCGTCACGCTTGAAGATGCGCATCTCGATGCCGGCGGCCTCGGCGATGCGCTGGAAGACGGGCAGCCCGCGGAAGACGTCGGGGCACCAGTCCTCACCGATGACGAGCACCTTCGCGGGGCCGTTAGGCTTGGCTGCGAGTTCACGCAGCGCGGCGGCGTCCTCGTCGGAGATCGTCGTCGCCGCGTAGTTCTCCTCGAACCGGGCGCGGTTCCGCTCGATGTTGTCGAGGTAGTCGGCGTAGGTGTAGCCGGCGGCGAAGCGCTCGGGTGTTACAACGGAATGCGTCTCCTGTACCATCTGCGCGCCTCCAGGTTCATCGCGGGGCCGTCGGGCGCAGTGTAACATCTACTGCGCTCGTACACGCCGGGCGCGCGTCCGCTTGCCCTGCTATCCTGCGCGAGGTGGACGAATCTCCCGCAATCGCACCCCCTTCCGGGCCAGCCATCGTCGATACGCTCGCTTCGCGGTGGCGGCGCGACCTCCTCTTCTTCGCGATCGCCGTCAGCGTCATCGCACTGGACCAGTTCACGAAGTGGCTCGTGCGGTCGAACCTGGGCCTGTACGAGGAGTGGGATGTCACCTTCGGCCCCGTCCGCATCATCCATGTCGTGAACAGCGGCGCTGCCTTCGGCATCCTGCAGGGACAGACGCCGTTCCTCATCGTCATGAGCCTCTTCGGGCTCGGCGCGATCCTGCTGTATTACCTCTACCCGCCGATGGACCACGGGCTCGTCCGCGTCGCGCTGGGCATGCAGCTCGGCGGGGCCACCGGCAACCTCATCGACCGGGTACGGCTGGGCGAGGTGACGGACTTCATCGACGTCGGCGAGTTCCCGACCTTCAACATCGCCGACTCCAGCATCACCATCAGCATCGTTGCGATCCTGGGATTCTTCCTGCTCCAGGAGATGGAGGCGGCGCGAGAGCGTCCAGCACCGGGGACGGCGGGCGATGACGGCGAGCGGCAACCCACCGCGGACGAGTGATGCGCTGGCGGACGCCGCCGGGGAGCGGCTGGATGTCTTCGTCGCGCGGCGGTGGCCTGAGATCACGCGGTCGCGCGCGCGGAAGCTCATCGAGTCGGGCGACGTGCGGGTGGACGGGCGCGCCGAACGGGCCTCGTACCGCCTCTCCGCCGGCGAGCGGGTGAGCGTGACGCCGCCGCCCCCGGCGGCGCCGGAGGCGCTGCCGGAGGCGATCGCCCTCGACGTTGTGTACGAGGACGCGGACATCATCGCCATCAACAAGCCGGCGGGCATGACGGTGCATCCGGCGCCCGGCCACCCGCGCTCGACGCTGGTGAACGCGATCCTCGCCCACTGCGGCGACCTCTCCGGCGTGGGTGGCGTGCTGCGCCCGGGCATCGTCCACCGTCTCGACCGCGACACCTCGGGCATCATCCTCGTGGCGAAGAACGACGCCGCGCACAACGACCTCGCGCGACAGTGGAAGGAGCGCAGCGTCGAGAAGGTGTACCTGGCGCTGGTGGAGGGGACGCCCCGGCCGCCCGAAGGCGTCATCGACGCACCGGTCGCGCGCGACCCGCGCAGCCGGCAGCGCATGGCCATCGTGCCCGGCGGGCGCGAGGCGCAGACGGCGTACCGGGTGGTGGAGCGGTTCGCCGGCGCCGCGCTGGTGGAAGCGCGGCCGAAGACGGGACGCACGCACCAGATCCGCGTGCACCTCGCCGCCATCGGCCATCCGATCGTGGGGGACCGCGTCTACGGAACGGCGTCGCGGCGGACGCTCCGGCAGTTGCTGCACGCGGCCCGCATCACCTTCACGCACCCACGCACCGGCGAACGGATGACGCTGGAGGCGCCGCTGGCGCCGGACTTTGCGGGCGCGCTGGAGGAGTTGCGGCGCGCGTAGCGCCTACAGGAGCGAGACGGGGTCGACGTCCACGGCCCACTCCGGCGGCAGCACGAAGCCGCGCACGAGCGCGGCCGGTTCGCGGCCACGGAGCAGCAGCTGCCAGCGCCAGCGGCCGCGCAGACGCTGCACGTACGCCGGCGACGGTCCCGTGACCTGCGTGTCATCGCCCAGCTCCGCGCGGCGCTGGAGGAGCGCGCGCTTCAGGCGCATCGCCTCGTCGCGCGCCTTTGCGGCGTTGGTGTGCGCGTACAGCAGACGCACGAGCCGCGTGAACGGCGGATAGGCGGCGACGCGCCGCGCATCCAGCTCGCGCTGCACGAAGCCGTCGAAGTCGTACCGCGAGGCGGCATCGATCGCGTAGTTGTCGGGCGTGTATGTCTGGATGATGACGCGGCCGGGGCGGTCGGCGCGGCCGGCGCGGCCGGCGACCTGCGTCAGGAGCTGGAACGTGCGCTCGGCGGACCGGTAATCGGGCAGATTGAGCCCGATGTCCG
The DNA here is from genome assembly GCA_035583735.1 of Dehalococcoidia bacterium. Taxonomy (GTDB): domain Bacteria; phylum Chloroflexota; class Dehalococcoidia; order DSTF01; family JACRBR01; genus DATMAH01. The sequence goes on along the minus strand of DATMAH010000054.1, from coordinate 1,406 downwards.
CGTTCACGACGCCCACGAGCGTCACCGCCGGCAGGTCCAGCCCCTTCGCCAGCATCTGCGTGCCGATGAGGACATCCGCCTCGTGCGCGAGGAACGCCGCCAGGATGCGGTCGTGCGCGCCGCGCGTGCGCGTGACATCGCGGTCCCAGCGCAGCAGGCGCGCATGGGGGAAGAGCCGGCGCGCCTCCGCCTCCACTTTCTCGACGCCGACGCCGAGCAGGCGGATGCGCGGCGAGCCGCACTGCTTGCACGTGACGGGCAGGCGGACGTTGCGGTTGCACTGGTGGCAGACGAGCCGGTCGTACTGGCGGTGGTACGTGAGCGCGACGGCGCATGATGCGCATTCCGGCACGAAGCCGCAGTCGCGGCACTGCACGTGGCCGGCCATGCCGCGGCGGTTCAGGAAGAGGATCGCCTGCTCCCCGGCGGCGAGGGTCTCCGCGAGCGTCCGCTGCAGCGCGGCGCTGAACATGCCACGGTTTCCCGCCTTCAGCTCTTCGCGCAGGTCCACGACCTCGATGCGCGGCATGCCGTACGAGGTGACGGGACGCACGCTGCCGCCGGCGCCGGTGAGGGGACGGACGCGTTCGGGCAACGAGAGCAGCGTGTACTCGCCGCGCGAGGCGCGGTGATACGAGACGAGGTCGGGCGTGGCGCTGCCCAGCACGACGGCCGCGCCCTTGCGGCGGGCGAGCTGGATGGCGACGTCGCGCGCGTGGTAGCGGGGCGGCGGGTCGTGCTGCTTGTACGTCCACTCGTGCTCCTCGTCGAGGACGATGAGGCCGAGGTCCGGCTGCGGCGCGAAGACGGCGGACCGCGCACCGATAACGACGTCCACCCCCCCGGCCGCGATGGCGTGCCACGCGTCGAACATCTCGCCGTCGGTGAGGCCGCTGTGCAGCACCGTCACGCGCTCGAAGCGCTCGCGGAAGCGGCGGACCGTCTGCGGCGTGAGCGCGATCTCCGGCACCATGACGATTGCACGGCGCCCCTGTTCGACGCAGCGGCGTAGCGCGTCGAGGTAGACCTCCGTCTTGCCGCTGCCGGTGACGCCGTGCAGCAGGAACGTCTCGGCACGAGCCGCTTCGACCGCTCCGGCGACGGCGTCAGCGGCCGCGCGCTGCGCGGGGAGCAGGGCGGGGGGCGGTCGCCGCGCCACCGGCACGCCAGCAAGCGGGACGCGCTCGACCGGTTCCTCCCGCTCCACGACGACGCCCGCGTCGATGAGCCGCGCCAGGTCGTCGCCGTCCACGCGGGCACGGCGTCTCAACTCCATGGCGGGCAACTCGCCGACCGCCGCCAGCACCCGCACGGCGTCCACCAGGCGCGTGACACGCGCGGTCGACGTGAGCGCCGCTGCGGTCTCAAGGGCATCGCTCGGCGCGCCGCACAGTACGACGTGATGG
>DATMAH010000053.1:0-20698 GCA_035583735.1 Dehalococcoidia bacterium | reverse complement strand
ACCGCAGCTCCAGCTCGTTGAGCGTCAGCTCGCCGCCCGCCGTGATCATCGGGCGGCGGGCGATCACCCAGCGCCGGTCGCGGCGGCGCTCGCCGCCGCCGTTGCCGTTGGCCTCGCCCGCGCGCCGGTCGATCTGCTGGTCGAGCGGGATCTCACGGTGCACGCGCGGGTCGAACACCTTGATAATGGTGCCGTTGAGGTCGATGGCGTAGGGGATGAGCACTTCGCCGGGCAGCATCCGGCCGATGGCGCTCGTGATCGTGCTCTTGCCGTTGCCGGAGCCGCCGTACAGCAGCATCGAGCGGCCCGAGTTGACGGCCGGGCCCAGCGCCGCCGAAACGCTGTCGTGCAGCACCAGGTGGGAGAGCGCGGCGTCGACGGCATCCGGCGTGACGCGCATCGACATGATCGACTGCTGCTTGAGGACCTCCAGATACAGGTCGAACGGCACCGGCGCGGGGCCGATGTAGGCGTTGCGGGCCAGCGCCTCTTCCGCCTTCTCCATGCCCTTCGCGGACAGCGCGTACTGGTAGAGCTGCTCGCCCATGCCGGCGCTGCCGACGACCTCGGCGTATTGTTCGCGCTTGAGGAACGCGAGCACCTCTTCGACGACGGGGAAGGGCAACGCGAGCTGGGCGGCGACCTGGCGCGCCGCGGGCCGGCCACCGAAATAGATCGCCTTGACGACGAGGTCGAGGATGCCGGAGAGGTCGAGACCGGTCTCTTCGACGGTCTGGGGCTGCGGGACGAACGGCGCCGCCCCGGACGGAGCTTGCGGGCGGCTGGCGCCGGCAGACAGCGCCGCGCCGCGCAGCGCGCTAACGTCGGCCGTCATGAGCTGCTCCCTGGCATGCGCATCTTTCCGCGTGCGGACCGGCCCGGAACGGCGCGGGCGGCGGCGGTCGCACAGAACTGGGGACCAAGCAGCGGCTTCCCCGGTGTCCTTCCGATCAGGAGTATCGGTACGCAACGGAAAAGCTGGAGTAAGCGCGGATGCGCGGTTGGGGAGATGAGATAGATGGAGGAGAGCTGCTGAAACGGGCTGGGGCCAGGGGACGCCAGCCAGGCCCCGCCTCCTGAACGCGCGTCCCCTGGGCCCGTGACCCCTACGTACAGCCCCCGCATCGCGGAGGCGCGGGCATCGGCGCGTTGTTCCTCGCGCGGACCCCGGTCATGCCCTCGCGAGCCATGCTTCCGTGCCGGCACGCGGCGCCACTCAGCGTGGCGCGCAAACAGTCGATACTAAACGTGTTGGCGCACCTGTGATTACCACCCGGGCGTTCCTGAACGCCCTCACAGGTTGCCCGATTCTGCCACCGTCGTAGACCGCTGTCAAGGGGTTGGGGCGCGAACTTTACAGGCGGCACACGGGTGGTTCCGGGGGTTCTCCGGGATGCTGTCTGGGAGTCCGCGCGCCGGGACACGCACCATGTTCCTGATCCGATGCGCCGCCGTCGCAGCCGTGCTGGCAGCCCTCTTTGCGCCGGCATCCTCCGGCGCCCAGGAGCCCGTCCAGATTGATGTCGTCTCCGTGACCGAGGACGTGTTCCCGCGCAGCCAGGCGCTGGTGACCGTCGACGACGCCGGCGCGGCGACAACGGGCGGGCTCACGGCGGCGGACTTCACCGTCTCGATCAACGGCATCCCGGCGCAGGTCCTCGCAGCGGAACTCGCGTCGAGCCAGTCCGTGCCATACGACCTGCTGATCGTCATGGACGCCAGCGGCAGCATGCAGGGCCCGCCCATCGCCGCAGCGAAGGCCGCGGCGAAGCAGTTCGTGGCCGGCCTCGCGCCGGAGGACCGTGTCGCGCTCGTCACCTTCTCGACCTCGGTGGTCGTCGCCCAGCCGTTCACGACCGACCGGGCGGCCATCAACGCGGCGATCGACGGTGTGAGCGCGGCCGGCGTGACGGCGCTGTACGAGGCGACGGAAGCGGCCGCCGTGATGATCGGTTCGGCGCCTTCGCCGCGGCGCGCGGTGGTCTTCCTCAGCGACGGCGCCCAGGACGGCGTCAGCACCGCGGCGACGGCGGAGAGCGCCATCCGCGCCGCGTCGGGCGTCGGCGTCCCGTTCTTCGTCATCGGTGAGGGTGAAAGCGTCGACGCCGCGTATCTCGGCGCGCTGGCGGAGCAGACGCGCGGACGCTACCTCGAGGCGCCCGACCCGAGCGCGCTCGCCGACCTCTACGCCAACGTCGGGCGCCTGCTGCGCAGCCAGTACGTCGTCACCTTCGACGCCGCCGCCGCCGCCGGCACCACGGACGCCGCGATCACGGTGCAGCTGCGCACCAACGCAGGCACGGCCAGCGACACCACCCGCTTCACGCCGAGCCCTGCGTTCGCCGAACCCGATGCAGCGATCGCCGGGCTGACGCCAGGGGAGACGCTGCGTGAGCCGCGCGAACTGACCGTGACGCTGAGCGGCGCCGCCGCCAGCGCCACGAGCGCCTCCTATTACGTGGACGGCGTAAACGTGTTCCAAAGCACCACGCCGCCGTTCACGTTCGTGTACGACCCGGACGACTTCGGCGGCGGCGAGCACGCGATCCGCGCCGAAGTGGCGTTCGGCGACACGTTCGTGCAGTCGGAGACCATCTCCTTTACGTCGGTGGCCGCGGCATCATCGGGCGGGCCGGGCGCGCCCGGCGTGCCGCTCCTGCCGATCGGGTTCGGCGTCGGCGCCTTGGTACTGATTGCCATCGGCGCGCGCTGGTTGCTCATCCGCATCCGCCACGGCGCGACGCCGGAGATCGTGGCGCCGGACCAACGCATCATCCCGTGGGCGGCGCGCCACCGCAGCGTGACGCCGGGCAGTCTCTTGCCCCAGGCCGGCGACGAGCAGGGCGGGCCGCTCGAAGACGTGGGCGAGCCGCTGGGCGTACTGATCTCCTGCGCTGGCTCCGACCTCGGCAGCGAGTACGTCGTGGGGCCGCGGCCGGTGAGCATCGGATCCTCACGCGCGTGCGGCGTGCACATCGATGACCCGCGGCTCGCTGCCGAAGAGGCGCGCGTGTGGGTGAAGAACGGCGCGCTCCTGCTCCACAAGAAGACGCGCCTCACGGTGATCGCCAGCGAGGGCGTTAGCGGCGGCTGGACGATCCTCGAACCGGGCGACACCTTCGAGATCGGCGAGCACCGCTACGAGTTCCGCCTGCTGCCCCAAACCGAGTCGCCGCCCGACCGCGCGCGCACGGACGGTGCGGCGGACGCCCCGCCCGAATCGCCGCGCATCACGCCACTCACGCCGGCCGCCGGCGGCGCCACGGCCGGACGCACGCGCCTGACGGAACTGATGCCGCCCCAGCGCGGCGGCGGCGACGCCCCGGACGAGCGAGACGAGCGGGCGAGCTGACCGCGGCCCACCTGATACGACTGCCGCCCTCGCCGGCCGAGCACTCAAGCCAGCGGCGGATTGTGCCGATGCTCAGTGGGACGTGAGGGACATCCCCTAGGGAGCCACGCGCATCTTCCTGCGCCGTGCCACCCGCCGCCAGCATTGCGTCCCGGTGCATGGAGAGATCGCGGATGGTCAGCGCCGCCGCCCCGCGTCCGAACGACGATACGCCGCTCGTGCTGCGCGCCGTCCAGCGCGACCAGGAAGCCTTCGGCGAGCTGTACGACCGCCACGCGGTGCGCGTCTACCGGCACCTCTACTACATGGTGGGGAACGCCGCCGAGGCGGAGGACCTGACGGCTCAGACGTTCCTGAAAGCCTGGGAGGCTATCGAGCGGTACCAGGTGCGCGGCGCCCCCTTCGTCTCCTGGCTCCTGCGCATCGCCCACAACCTGGGCGTGAGCTACCTGCGCGCCCGCCGCGAGTCCTCCCAGCTTCACGACGGCATCGTCGACGACAAGATGCGCATCGACCCGGAATCCACGCTCCAGCAGGCCGTGGACGAGGAGCTGGTACGGGAGGCCATCCTGCGGCTGCGGGAGGAGCAGCGCCAGGTGATCATCCTGAGGTTCATTGAGGATTTGGATTACAAGGAAGTGGCCGAGATTATCGGTAAGAGCGTGGCGGCTATCCGCGTCATCCAGCACCGCGCCCTGAACTCGCTGCGGAAGCACATGAAGCAGCTTGACCCGGCGGTCTGACGGCCCTCGCCGGGGCAGCGGGGCGGGCCATACGGCCGCGCCCGCTCGCGGGGACGTAAAGCCAGACGCTTCCACGCCGATACCTATACAGCTTGAAGGCCCAGGTTGGGTCCAATTCGCTTCGTGGGGGACGGAACCATGGCACAACGAGTTGCGGGCGGCGCAGTCCAGGGGCGGATGAACCGGCGGTTCCTCCTGCTCGCCATCTTGCTCGGCGTTCTCAGCGCCGTGCTGGTCTACGTGCGCATCTCCGGCGACGAAGGGGACGGCACATCGGCCCCCGCGGCGGCCGGCGACCAGCAGGTGGTCGTGGCGGCGACGGCGATCAAGCAGCGGACCACCATCACGCCGGAGATGGTGGAACTGAAGACCGTCCCGGGCAGCGCCGTCGCGACGGGGGCGCTGACCGACCTGGAGTCCGTCATCGGCAAAGTCACGAAGTTCCCCATCGAGGCGAACCAGCAGGTCCTGGCGTCGGCGGTCGTCTCCACGGACCGGCCGGCAGAGGACGCATCGCTCGCCCAGTTCGTGCCGGTTGGGCGGCGCGCGGTCGCCATCAAGGCCTCGCAGATCATCAACGCGGGCGGCCTGGTGCTGCCGGGCGACTGGGTGGACATCGGCTGGTCGTGCTGCGACAGCGCGCCAGTGGTATCGACCACACTCCTGCGCAACGTGCAGGTGGCGGCGATCGCCACGACGCTCATCCCGTCCGGCCCGGTGACGAACCCGACGCCGGGCGCGGGCGGCGCGACGACGGACGCGCCGGTCGCGGCGGAAGCCGTGCCGCCGGACCCGGGCGCCGCCACGGTGACCCTGCTGGTGACGCCGCAGGAGGCGCAGCTCCTGCATCTCGCGGAGCAGCGCGGCGAGTTCCGCCTGACGCTGCGCGGCATCGGCGACCAGGAAACCACGGACACCGGCTACACGACGGTCTACGACATCCTGCCGCGGGAAGCGGTGGCGGCGCTCGCCGACGTGTTGCGGCCGGATGGCTACAAGGACGGGCAGCAGTAAGAGCAGCGGATCAAGGATGGCGGCGGCGCCAGTGGCGCCGCCGAGGCAACGCAAGGACGTAGGAGACGCAGCATGGCGCGTAACCCGGAGATCGTGACCGTCGACCCGGACCTGGGCAGCAGGGCGGAGACCAAGCGCGCCGTGCAGATCGCCCACTTCAGCGTCATCGGCGAGGCCGGGTACGGGGTCGAAGCCGTGACGGTGGCCAAGGAGCGTCCGCCGGACGTCTTCCTGGTCGCGCTCGAGGAGCCGGTGGCCCTGGCGCTGCAGACCATCGAGCAGCTGGCCGACGCCGTGCCGAACGCCCCGACCGTCGTCTACTCGTCGCTGGCGGACGCACAGTCGGTGCGCCGCGCCATGGTGGCGGGTGCGCGCGACTATCTCGTCAAGCCGGTGAAGCCGGAGGAGCTCAGCCGCGCCGTCTACGGCGTGCTGGAGCAGGAGGAGCGCAAGCGCATCCGCGAGCAGGACCCGACGGAGGTGGTCGCGCGCGGGACGGTGATCACGATCTTCGGCGCGAAGGGCGGCATCGGCAAGACGACCATCTCGACCAATCTGGCGACGACGCTCGCGCGCATCACGGGCGCCAGCGTCTGCCTGCTGGACATGGACACGCGCTTCGGCGACGTGGCGATCATGATGGACGTCGCCGTCGAGGCGAGCATCGCCGACGTCGCGCGGAACATCGACACGGTCGACCGCGAGAAGATCCGCGACTACCTGGTCAAGCACTCGAGCGGCGTCTCGATCCTGCCGGCGCCGCTGCACCCGACCGAGTGGCGCAACATGACGCCGCAGCACATCGAAAAGATCGTCGAGCTGCTGGCACAGACGCATGACTACGTCGTCATCGACACGCCAGGCACGTTCAACGAGCTCATCGCCGCCACGCTGGAGCTGGCCAACCTGATCCTGCTGGTCACCAGCATGGACATCGCCAGCATCAAGGACACGGCGCTGGCCCTGGAGATGCTGCGGGCCGCCGCCGTGTCTGAGGACAAGGTGAAGCTGACGATCAACCACTCCACGGCGGCCAACAGCCTGCGGGAGGACGACGTCTCGCGCGTGCTGGAGTACGACGTCTTCTGGCGCATCCCGCACGACCTGAGCGTCTCGACGAGCACGCAGCTCGGCCAGCCGATCGTCATCGCCAAGCCGTACGCGCGCGTCTCGCGCGCCATCATCGAGCTCGCGCACACGCTGACGGGCACCAAGGTGGAGAAGCGCGGCTTCCTCGACCGCGTGCTCGGACGCTCGGCCTGAGCCGCGCGCAGGGGGACAGGGGACAATGAGTCAGTTCCAGTGGCAGTCGCGGAGGATCCAGCCCGGTGGCGGGAACGCCGCCAACGCCGGCGCGGGTGGCGGCGTCGGGCGTCCCGGCCAGCTCTCGCAGAACGTCGTGGCGCTGAACGAGCTGAAGTTCACGCTGCACCAGCGCCTGATCGAAGAGCTGGACCCGAACAAGCTCGAAGGCCTCGGCAAGGAGAAGGCGCGCGAGGCGGTCGAGCAGGCGGCGCGCACCCTCATCGCGCAGGAGATGCCGGGCATCGTCGGCACCACGCGCGACGAGCTGGTGTCGGCCGTCGCCGACGAGGTCTTGGGCCTGGGCCCGCTGGAGCCGCTGCTCCGCGACCCCAGCATCTCGGAAGTCATGGTGAACGCGCCCGATACGGTCTTCTACGAGAAGGAAGGCCGCCTGTACCTGAGCTCGGTGCGCTTCCGCGACGACCAGCACATCATGCGCATCGTCGAGCGCATCGTCGCCCCGCTCGGCCGCCGCGTCGACGAGTCGTCGCCGATGGTGGACGCCCGTCTGGCCGACGGCTCTCGTGTCAACGTGATCATCCCGCCGGTCGCACCGAAGAGCCCGACGATCACCATCCGGAAGTTCCGCACGGACAAGATGACGATCAACGACCTGGTCGCGACCGGGGCGCTGACGAACGAGCTGGCGGAGTTCTTCCGCGCCTGCGTGCAGGCGAAGCTCAACATCATCATCTCCGGGGGCACGGGCTCCGGTAAGACGACGATGCTGAACGCGCTCTCGGCGTTCATCCCGGACACGGAGCGCATCGTCACCATCGAGGACCCGACGGAGCTCCAGCTCCAGCAGGGCCACGTCGTCACGCTGGAAGCGCGGCCGCCGTCGCTGGAGGGCAAGGGCGAGGTGACGCAGCGCGACCTCGTGCGCAACTCGCTGCGCATGCGCCCGGACCGCATCATCGTCGGTGAGGTCCGCGGCGCCGAGGCGTTCGACATGCTCCAGGCGATGAACACCGGCCATGAGGGGTCGCTGGGCACCGTCCACGCCAACACGCCGCGCGACGCGCTCGCCCGCATTGAGAACATGGTGCTGATGGCCGGCTTCGAGCTGCCGGTGAAGGCGATCCGCGAGCAGATGCAGTCGGCGATCCACATCATCATCCAGATCGCGCGCTTCCCGGACGGCACGCGCAAGGTCACCACTGTGTCGGAGATCTCCGGCATGGAAGGCCAGATCATCACCATGCAGGACCTGTTCCGGTTCGAGCAGACGGGCGTGGACGTCGACGGGCGCGTGCTGGGCCAGCTCCGCCCCACGGGCATCCGCCCGCGCTTCGTGGAGCAGTTCGAGGTGCTCGGTATTCACTTGCCGCCGGACCTGTTCGAGCCGGTGGGGTTCTAGGGGTGCGGGGGTAGACAGATGGATCCACTCGCTCTGGTCGCGGCCATCTCTGTGATGCTAACGGTCCTGGCGACGATGCTGGCGTTCTATGGCAACGCGCTGCCGCAGTCGTCGGCCGTGCGCGGCCGCCTGCAGGGGCTGATGTCCGGCACGCAGGTGATCGACGCGACCGGCCCCGTCGCGCTGCGCCAGCGCGCGAAGGGCAAGGGGCCGATCGCGACCATCATCGGCGAGAACCTGGGCGAGCGCCTGGCGCAGCAGCTCGAGCGAGCCGACATGGCGCTGCAGCCGAGCGAGTACATCGTGCTGCGCTTCGCCGTCGCGGCGGCGGGATTCATGGTGCCGGTATTCATCCCCGGCGGCGTGCTGGGGATCATCATCGGGATCGTGGCGGCGGTCATCGGCTACAACCTGCCCAAGCTCTACATGAACCGCCGGCGCAACGCGCGCATCGCCAAGCTCGAGGCGCAGCTGCCGGAGACGCTGACGATGGTGTCGAACGCGCTGAAGGCCGGCTTCGGCCTGCTGCAGGCGCTCGGCGTCGCCGCGGAGCAGATGCAGCACCCGATCTCGACGGAGCTGTCCCGCGCGATCCACGAGATGAACGTCGGGTCGAGCGTCGAGGAGGCGATGAACGCGCTGAACGAGCGCGCCGAGAGCCCGGACCTCGACATCGTCGTCACCGCCATCCTCGTCCAGCGCAGCGTCGGCGGTAACCTCGGCGAGATCCTGGACAACGTGGCCGAGACGATGCGCGAGCGCATCCGCATCCGCGGCGAGATCCGGACGCTGACGGCGCAGCAGAAGCTGAGCGGCGTCGTCGTCGGCCTGCTGCCGGTGGGGGTGGGCGCCCTCTTCGCCGTGATCAGCCCCGGCTACATCAACCCGCTCTTCACCACGCTCATGGGCCAGATGATGCTGGGCCTGGCAGTCGTGCTCGAAGTCGTCGGCGTGATGGTGATCCAGCGGATCCTGAACATCGAGGTGTAGGGTATGGACCCGATTTCGCTCATCATCGCGTCTCTGGTCTTCGGCGCCGTCGTCTTCGGCCTGCTGGGCCTCGCCGCATCGGGGCAGTCGCAGGCGGCCGTGACGGCGCGTCAGCGCCTCGAGGGGTTCAAGCGCGCGGGCGCGGAGCTGGAACAGCCGCAGCCGGTGGCGCCGTTTACGCAGCGCGTCGTGGGCCCCATCGTCGGCGGCCTGACGGGGGCCGCGCGCAGCCTGCTGCCGACGTCGATGCTGAAGGGCGTGGAGCGCCAGCTCATCTACGCGGGCGAGCCGATGAACATGCAGGGCTTCCTGACGATGGTCGTCGTCTCGACGGCCGCGTCCGTGGGCTTCGGCCTGATGCTGCTCATCGTGGCCGGCGCATCGCTCGGGCCGATCGGCTTCGTCATCGCCGGTGTGCTCGCCCTGGTCGGCATCTACCTGCCGTTCTACCTCGTCGGCTCGCGCGCGCGGCAGCGCCAGAACGCCATCATCAAGAGCCTGCCCGACGCGTTCGACCTCGTGACCACGTCCGTGGAGGCCGGCCTCGGTCTCGACGCGGCGCTGACCAAGGTCTCCGAGAAGGTGAAGGGCCCATTCGCGGAAGAGCTCAAGCGCGCGCTGCGCGACATCACGCTCGGCAAGCAGCGCCGGGACGCGCTGAAGGAGCTGGGCGAGCGCACGGGGGTGCCGGACCTGATCACGTTCGTCAACGCCGTCATCCAGGCGGAGGCGATGGGCTCGTCGATCGGCCAGGTGCTGCGCGTGCAGGCGGACCAGCTCCGCGTGCGGCGCCGGCAGCGCGCGGAGGAAGCGGCCTACAAGGCGCCGGTGAAGATGCTCTTCCCCCTTGTGCTGTGCATCTTCCCGACGCTCTTCATCGTCATCCTGGGGCCCGCGGTCATCACCGTCTTGCGCGACTTCCCGGCGTAGCGCGCGTACAACCAACGTGCAGACCGGCCGCGCGGGCGTTCGAGCCCGCGCCGCCGTTTGTGCCGAAGCTGCGCCTCCCCCGGCTCGGAGGGGCGCCGGATAGCCGTGCCCCGGCGGCGGTGTTAGGATCCGTCCGCCGGGAGGTGCAGGCATGTTCGTCGCCATGAACAGCTTCAAGGTCGTCGAGGGCAAGGAGTCGGAGTTCGAGGACATCTGGCGGTCGCGCGAGACGTACCTGCAGGGCGTCCCCGGCTTCGTCCGCTTCGCGCTGCTGCGCGGCGACGGCGGTGAGTACGTGAGCCACAGCACCTGGGAGACGCGCGACGCGTTCGTCGCATGGACGCAGAGCGAGGCGTTCGTGAAGGGGCACCGGCAGGGTGGCTCGCTGATGGGCGTCCTGGCCGGCCCGCCGCAACTCCGCACGTTCGAAGCCGTCATCGAGCAGGACGCCGGCTGATGCTGGGCGGCCTGGGGCGACCTGGCGCGTCTGCGCGACGCAACGCGGCGCCGCGAGTCGTCCTGGGGCACGGCGGCGGCAACGCCGACTACTCACACGAACGGTAGCGTGGCCGTCCCGCGTCCTCGTGAGCGCGCCGATGCCACGCGTTTGCGCGCCGCCCTGGCTGGCCTGCGCGTGTACTGCCGCGCCAGCCGCACGGCTTCGTCGCGCAATTCGTCGCGGAGCGATGGCGGCGCGAGCACCTCGACAGTGTCGCCCCAGCTCCTGATCCAGCGGCCGATCTCCGTCGTGTCCGGCACGTGCACGGTGAGCACGACGGAGCCGTCCGGCTGGTCGTCGAGCTGCTGCGATGGATGCCAGCGCGATTCGCGGACGCGCCACGCCACGTCCTTCGAGAAGCGCATCCGCACCTGCACGCCGTCGCCGGCCCACCAGATGCCCCACGCCGACGCCAGCAGCTCGTCGAGCTTCACGTCCCCGGGCAGGTCGAAGTGCTCCGGCAGCTTCTCGGCGGAGACGATGCGTTCGATCTTGAAGGTGCGGATGCCGCCGTGCGTCTTCGAGTACCCGATCAGGTACGTCGAGAAGCCCGCGGCGCTCGGCTCGATGAAGTAGGGCTGCACCTCAATGTCTTTCGGGCGTTGCCGCCCAGCGGACCGATAGGACAGCCGGAGCGTGCGTCCGTTCGCCCAGGCCTCCGTCACGGTCGCCATGACGTTCGTGAATTCGGGCCGCAGCGGCCGCGTCGCCAGCGCCTCGGCCGCGGCCTGCACGTGCGGGCGCACGGCGTCCGGGAGGATGCGCCCCAGCTTCGAGAGGGCGTGGGTCGCGTGCAGGTCCACCTCGTCGCTGTAGCGGAGGAACAGCCGCGAAGCGATGAGCAGCGCACGCGCCTCCTGCACGTTGAGATCGAGCCGGGGCAGCCGCTCCGGCCGCCGCACGCGGTAGCGGTTCTTCGTCTTCTCGATGTCGACGTGCAGGTCGCGCCGGATCGCGTTCAGGTCCCGCTCGATCGAGCGGTGATGGACGCCGGTCATCTCGGCCAGCTCGCGCGTCGTGAGGCCGCCGGGCGCGCCGTTGAGGAGCTCGATGATGCGATTGAGCCGGGCGGCCCGGACGACAGGGCTGGCTTCCATGCCCCGCATGCTACTTCCGCGACGGAGTCCGCGTGAAGCCGTCGTCAACGACGGAACTTGTCGCCGGGCCTCCGTACCGTGCAAGCGACCGACGGGCCCCGCGTTCCGGCGAGGAGGCGAACTTGACCATCGAAAGCGGTACTGCAGCGTTCCGCTTCGCCATCGGCGAAGAGGTGGTGGTGGACACGCGCGATGTCGCCGCCTACGACCTGGAGTGCGGGCACCCGGCAACCAACTGCCGCCCGTGGACCATCGCGATGATCACCGGCAGGAGCGTCCGCTCCGGGCGCCCCGCATACACCGTCCGCTTCCGCCACCACGGCAGCACGTGCGTCGCCATCGTCGTGGAGGACGCCATCGACGGCGTCGCCTGATGATGCAAGGAGCGCGCGCCGCTACTCGCCGCCCAGGGCGAGGCGGCGGCGGCGCTCCTCTCGGCGACGTCATCCGGGTCGCCGTACTCGTCATCCGTCCGCCGAGGCGGAGGGGCACCGGGCGGCTGCGCGGTAACCGGCGGCCCTTCGGCGCCCACTCGCGCGAACCGTGGAAGTGCGCGGTCCCCGGAGCGCGCCATCTCCTGGTCGCCATTGTCAGGGGGCTTCCTCTTGCTCCAGCGCCATCGAATAAACGTTCGGGCGCGATTCGAGGCGACCGACCGGAAGCCGTCCAGTTGCGGTGTTATTGGGTTGCCCATCGTCTCATCCACCCCGCCGCGCTATCCTCAATCACCCATGCTGGAATTCGCGAAGCTGCACGGCACCGGCAACGACTTCATCCTCGTCGACGCGCGCTCGCTGGAGCGCGACTGGCCGGCGCTGGCCCGCGCGATGTGCGACCGCCACTTCGGCGTCGGCGCGGACGGGCTCATCCTGGCCGCGCCGTCGCGGCGCGCGCCCGTGCGGATGCGCATCTTCAACGCCGACGGCTCCGAGGCGGAGATGTCGGGCAACGGCATGCGCTGCCTGGTGAAATTCGCCGTGGACGGCGGTATCGTCGAAGCGCCGGACGACGCGCTCGATGTCGAGACGGGTGCGGGCGTCATGTCGGTGCGCATCACGCGCACGCAGGGCCGGGTGACGAGCGTGCGCGAGGGCATGGGCGCGCCCCGCCTCGAGCCGCGCGAGATCCCCATCGCCATCGACGCGCCGCCGCCCCTCAAGGACGTCGAGCTGCAGGTCGCCGGGCAGGTCATCAAGGTCACGCCCGTCTCGATGGGGAACCCGCACGCGATCCTCTTCCAGCACGGCGCGGTCGCCGAGTACCCGCTGCACCAGATCGGCCCGCTCGTCGAGCATCACGCGCTGTTCCCGAACCGCACGAACTTTGAAGTGGTGCGCATGCTGGAGCCCGGCCGGGCGGAGATGCGCGTCTGGGAGCGTGGCGTGGGCGAGACGCTGTCGTGCGGCTCGGGCGCCAGCGCCGTGATGGTGGCGGCGCGCCTCCACGGCCTCGCGGACGGCGCGCTCGAGCTCTCGGTGCCAGGCGGCGTGCTGCAGCTCGAGTGGGACGGGGAAGGCGAGGTGATCCTCACCGGGCCCGTCGAAGAAGTGTTCCGCGGCATGTGGCCTGACTGACATGCCTGTCCAACCTCCCCGGCGGCTCGTCATGCCCGCGGCGTCGCTGTTCGACCGCATGGCGCGCAACGCGCTCTCCGTCACGTACAGCCGCCGCGAAATCGACGATCTCGAACGCGGGCACCCGGAGCTCGTCGTCGAGCGCGACGGCGCCATCCTCGGCGCACTCGACCACGGCGTCGCGGTGCTGCCGTACTCGTTCGACACGACGCGCCACTTCTCGGACCACTTCGACGTGATGTTCGAGGAGCTGCTGCCGCGGATTCGGACGGCCTTGCCGGTCACGAAGGTGCGCTTCCGCCTCACGCACGCGCCGTCGCGCAACGCCGTGCAGGCGACGCTGAAGCGCCTGGGCTTCCGGCCGCTGCGGACGTGGCTCCAGTTCTCGCTGGCGAAGGCCGACGCGCCGAAGCCCGCGACGCCCCGCGGTGTCAAGTTTCGTGACGGCGGCCTCGAGGACATCGATGACATCGCCCGCATCGACCACGCGGCGTTCCCGAACACACCGATGCCGAAGGAGGCCATCGCGCGGCAGATCGAGCGCCACGGCATGCGCGTGCTTCTGGCCGAGCAGCGCGGCCGCGCCGTCGGGCTGGCGCTCTGGACGCACGACGACCGGGAGTGGGGCTACCTCAATACGCTCGCCGTCGACGAGACGGCGCGCGCACAGGGGATCGGCGGCGCGCTGACGCTCCGTGTCGCCCGCCGCGTCTTCGCGGATGGCGCATCACGCCTCGACCTGCGCACGGAGGAGGACAACGCCGGCGCCATCCGCCTCTATCGCTCGCTGGGCTTCCGCCACACGCTGACCGGCGTCGACTTCGAGCGCCCGCTCGAGCTCAAGCCGGCACCGGCCGAGAAACCGGGCATCTACATCAAGTTCGGCCGCTGGCGCTGAGATGCCGGAGTCCGTCTCCTCGGGGCCGGGGCGTAACGGCCCGTGGCTGCAGAACGGGTGGCTGCGCGTCGAGAGCCGCCAGGACGACGGCAGCCTGAGCCTCGTCGCCATCGCCACCGGCTTCCGGCCGGCGGAGCGAGCGCTCGCGGCGGTGACGCTCGCATCCGGCGAAGTCCTCGCGTTCTCGCGCTCTGACTACGAGTTGCGGCCCTACGCCGACGCGCTCGGCGAAGGCCGCCGCCTCCTGCTCACGTCGCGCCGGCCGCGCGCCGGAGTCACGCTCCAACGCGAGGTGGTCCTCTACGATCACCGGCCCTACGCCGTCACGCGTGCGGGCATCACGAACGAACGCGACGGGCCGCTGCCGCTCGGCACGTTCCACCCGTTTCGCATCCCGGGCGAAGGCCGGGCGCGACTGCAGCTCGCATCGCGGCCGGAGGGCGTGCGCGTGTACCGTCATGGATGGCAGTCGTGGTCGCCGACGCTGTCGCTCGGCGGCGCGGACCGCGACGTGCAGTCGTCGCCGCCGGTGCTGGCGCCGCACGCGCCGCACCAGCAGCCCGGCCGCTTCGCGCCGGACGACGTCGCGGTGCTGTTCGACCCGCAGTCGGGGCGGTCGCTGCTCGCAGGCGCGGTGACCGCGCGCGACTGGCTCACGCGCGTGGTCGCCGACGTCCCGGGGCGGTCGCTCGACGCCGTGTGCGACGCCGACGCCGTGCCGCTTGCGCCCGGCGAGACGGCCTGGTCGGAGCGCCTGCTCGTCGACCTCAGCGGCCACCCGAACGAACAGCTCGAGCGGTACGGAGACGCCCTCGGGCGCGAGATGGGCGCGCGCGTGCCGGCCGCGACGCCCTCCGGCTGGTGCTCCTGGTACTACTTCTACACCGGCGTGACGGAGGACGACATCATCCGCAACCTCCGCTTCCTCGAGCAGCACCGCCGCGAGCTGCCGGTCGACACCGTGCAGATCGATGATGGGTACCAGGCGGACATCGGCGACTGGCTCACAGTCAACGACAAGTTTCCGCACGGCATGGCGTGGCTGGCGTCGGAGATCAAGCGCGCGGGCTACACGCCCGGCATCTGGCTCGCGCCCTTCCTGCTCGCCGAGTCGTCGAAGACGTTCGCCGGCCACCCGGGGTTCGCCGTGCGCGACGGTGACGGCGCGCCCGCGCTCGCGATCGACAACTGGGGGCGCCGCAACTACGCGCTCGACGGGTCGAACCCGGCGGCGCGGGCCTGGCTCACGGACGTCTTCGGCGAGATCTGTGACGGCTGGGGCTATGACTACGTGAAGATCGACTTCCTGTACGCCGCCGCCATCGCGGGCCGGCGCGCCGACCCGTCGTACAGCCGGGCGCGGGCGTATCGCGAAGCGCTGCGGGCCGTGCGCGACGCCGTCGGTGATCGGCGCTTCATCCTCGGCTGCGGCTCCCTCATGGCGCCGTCGGTCGGCTTCTTCGACGGCAACCGCATCGGCCCGGACGTCGCCCCGTTCTGGCGCTTCGCAGCGAAGGCGGACCGCGACGCCGGCGTGGTGCCGGCGCGCACGCCGGACGACCCGCTGAGCGCCGAGACGGCGATCCGGAACACGCTGACGCGGTCCTGGATGCACGGCCGCCTCTGGGCGAATGACCCCGACTGCGTGCTCGTGCGCGACGGCCGCACCAGGCTCAGCGACGACGAGGTGCGCACGCTCGCGACCGCGGTCGGGCTGTCGGGCGGCATGATGCTCCTCAGCGACGACTTCGCGCACGTCGGCCCGGCCCGGCTGGAGCTGGCGTCGATGCTGGTGCCGCCGCTGCCGCACAGCGCCGTCCCGTCGGACCTCATGGAGCGTGACATGCCGGAACGGTTCGTGCTGCGCTGGCAGCGGCACGGCGAGGAGCGGCTCCTCGTCGCGCTGTTCAACGTCGCGGACGAGTCCCGCGACCTCACGCTGGAGCTGCCGGAGGGCGCCTGGCATGTGTTCGACGTGTGGTCGCGCTCGTACGCGGGCAACCTGCGGGGGGCGATGGCGCTGCCCGGGGTGGGCGCGCACGCGTGCCGCCTGCTGGCGCTGCGCCCGCTGACGCCGGCGCCGTGCGTGCTGGCGACCGACGCGCACATCGGCGCCGGGATCATCGACATAACGGCTGAGCGGTGGGAGGGCGGCTCGCTCGTGGCCGACATCTCTACGGCGGGCCGACGACGGCGCTCGATCTGGGTGTACGGGGCGGGGCAGCAAGCGCGGGGCGCGCGCTTCGGCCGTCGGCGCGCGGACGTGGCCGCTCTCGGCGACGGCGCGTGGCGCATCGACCTGGAGGTCGATGCAGCGGGAGAGCTGCGCGTCGAATTCGAGTAACCCGGACGGGTGAAGCGCCTGCGCGGCGCGTTGGGCCGCGGCGCCGTTGACATCGTTGGCGGGCCGATCTACCCTGCGCGTGGACAACTGAATAGCGCCGAACCCGCTACGGCGGGACCGGGGAACCAGACTCTTTGGGGTGAATCGCGCAGCAGGCGCGTAGGCCATCTCCTTCGGAGCCGAACCCGTCAGCTAACCCGGTAGGCATGCGAGGGAGAAGGGAACCGGCTGAAGGTACCTTCGGCCGTTTTTTGTTCCCTCTCGCCAGGCTCGATAACCAGGACAGCCTCCTCCTCCAACGGCAAAAGGCCGCCGAACCCACTCGGCGGCCTTTTGCTGTGCGGCCGAGAGCTGTCAGCTAGCTGCTATCAGTCCGTCAGCCGTCGGCCTCCAGTTGTCGAGCCTATGCTCGCGCGTGGACGGTTGAGGTAGATGGCGCGGGCGATCGAGCACCGCAGGCGTGCGGACGCTGCGGCGGTCCCGGGACCTGATAGCCGAGAGCTGACGGCTGATAGCTCCGGTCTACGCCTCGGTGACCTGGATGCTCTCGATGCGCACGCCGGGCGGCGGGTCCTGCTGCGACTGCGGGTCGCGCAGGGTGAGCTGGCGGAGCACGTCGAGGCCGTCCACGACGCGGCCGAAGGCGGTGAACTTGCCGTCCAGCGTCGGGGCTTCGGCCAGCGTGAAGAAGAACTGGCTGCCATTGTTGGGCGCGCCGGCCTCCTGCGGCCGCGCCACGGCGAGCACCCCTGCGTCGAATCGCACGTCGGTCTGCTCGAACGGGAGCGTGTAGCCCGGGCCGCCGGAGCCGGTGCCAGTGGGGTCGCCAGCCTGTGCGTACAGGACCTGGCCGCTCTCGTCCGCGACGACGCGGAAGAACGTCTGTCCGTTGTAGAAGCCGTCCTTCGCCAGGAACACGAAATTGTTCACCGCCTGGGGCGCCAGCGACGGGTCCAGCTCGACGGTGATGTCACCCTTCTCCGTCTTGATGACGGCGGTGTAGGTCTTCGCGGGGTCAATCGACATGGGCGGGGGCGCCGGGTACTGCTTGATGTTGCCGGATGCGCCGGACCGCGGCGTCTGCCCCGGCTCGGGGGTGGTGCGGATGACACCCTGGCCGCGGACGCCCAGGTCGCCGCTCCGGGTGGCGTTGCTCGTGCGGGTGCTGAGCACCGTGGTCAGCAGCAAGCCGCCGGCCAGGGCGATGACGCCGATGGCGGCGAAGAGCTTGTAGTTCGAGAACAGGGCGAAGGCGCCGCGCTTCTTCTGGTGGATGGCGTCGGCGTCGCCCGGGTTATAGACCTTGCGCCGCCGCTGCTTCTGGACCGTCTGCTTCTTTCGGGGCATCTACTCCATCTCCGTTGACGTTACGTCATGATATCGGACGGCCCGTCGCGCTGACAGAAACTGGACGGCGGCGCGGTCAGCCCGCCGCCGCGAGATGCTGGCGCCGCTCGATCGCCCTGGTCACGAACCATGCCGCGACGCCGGCGAGCATCGTCCCGGCGCCCAGCCACCACGCGCTCGGCTCCAGGAACAGCAGCAGGAGGACGATCGTGGCGATCGCGCCGACCGTGGGCAGCGGCACACGGCGCACCGCCAGCGGCACGGCGAAGCGGCGCTGCGCGTCCGGCATGCGGAAGCGCAGCGCGATGACGGACAGGTTCACGCTGATGAAGATCACGTACACCGCGAAGTCGGTCACGGAGGCGATCGTGCCGATATCGCCGGCCATGGCGAAGGAGGCGGCCACGACGAGCGATGCGAGGGCCGCCACCCATGGCGCGCCGGTGCGCGGGAGCACGGTCGCGAGCCGCCTCGGCAGCGCGCCGGTGCGCCCCATCCCGAAGACGAGGCGTGACGACGCCGTGAGCACGAGCAGCGTGGTGTTGGTGGTCGAGGCGAGGGCGATCCAGGCGACGAGATCGCCGGCCCACGCCCCGAGGTCATGCTCCAGCACGAGGGCCAGCGGCGTGTCGGACGCCGCCAGCGCGTCGCCGCCGACGACGCTGACCGCGCTGATGCCCACCAGCATGTAGAGCACGCTGGCGATGGCGAGCGTAGCCATGAGCGCGCGCGGCATCACATTGGACGCGTCGACGGTCTCCTCGGAGAGCGTCGCGATGTCGTCGAAGCCGATGAAGGCGAAGAACACGAGCGCTGCCCCGGAGAGGACGCCGGCGACGGACCCTCCCTCGAGCAGCGAGCGGTCGCCAGCGTGCGGCAGGCCGGCCCAGATCACGATCAGGAGACCGGTGAGCTGGACCGCCGCCAGTGCCACCGAAAGCCAGATCGACCGCTCGATGCCGCTGATGACGATGAGTGTGAGGACGCAGAGCAGGGCGATCGCCGCGACGCGCACGTCCACGTCGACGAAGTGCTGCACGTACTGCGCGAACCCCAGCGAGACCGCACCGGCCGCTACCATGTAGGCGGCGATCATCATCCAGCCGGCGATGAAGCCAACGAATTCATTGAACGCGCGACGCCCGTACTCATACTCGACGCCGGCGGAGGGGAAGAGCGATGCCAGCTCGGCGTAGCTCAGCGCCGTCAGGCCACTCAGCAGCGCCGCCACGCCGAACGCCAGCCAGACGGCGTTGCCGGCTTCCCCCGCCGCCGAGCCGACGAGCACGTAGATCCCGGCGCCGACGACGATGCCGACGCCGGACGCCGTGACCTGCCAGAAGTTCAGCGTCCGGATGAGCTGCGGTTGCGCCGTGGCGATGGTTCGCAAGGAATGAGCCTGTCTCGATTGGGCGCGCGTCGACCCCACTCGTCGCGGCCGAGATTGGCCGGGGGAAACGGCGCGCCGTATAGTGGTTGTGCGCCCCCGTAGCTCAGCGGATAGAGCGCCGGCCTCCGGAGCCGGGTGCACAGGTTCGAGTCCTGTCGGGGGTACCAGTCACGCACTCATCCCGAGGCCTCGCCCCAGGGCGGGGCCTCGACCGTGCGCTCCCGCCGCCACTGTATCGGCCTCGCAGCGCTGCCACGAGGCGGGCGCCACGGCGCGACGGGCCAGCGCCACTCGAGCCGCCGCGGCTATGCCCACAGCGTCCGCGATGCGGGTGAAGGTCTCAGCGTCCCGGATGGCGCAGGCGCTGGCGTCGTTGTTGAAGTACGCGTAGACGTCGGCATCGACTCCATACAGGCGGCGTATCCGCTGCGCCCACGACTGCAGCGCCCACCGGCCGTAGCACGGCCGCGGCCGCGCCAGCCCCTCGTGGAACCGGACATAGCCCCAGTCCGCCGTCCGCCACTCCGGCGTGATGATGCGCGAGCCACGGTCCGCGAGGCAGAGCGCGGCGCCGCGCCGCTCCAGCAGCCGCCGCGTCTCGTCGCGCCACCATGAGGCGTGCCGGAACTCGACCGCCACGCGCGTCCCCGGCGCCGTCAGCTCGATAAGCTCGAGCGTGCCGTCCAGGCGCGCGGCGTCGCGTTCCAGCGTCGGCGGAAGCTGCAGCAGGAGTGGCCCGAGCTTGTCGCCCAGCCCCTGCGCCCGTTCGAGCATGCGGCGCACCGCCTCCTGCGGCTCGCGCAGCCGGAGAATGTGCGTGAGATAGCGGCTCGCCTTCATGGCGAAGACGAAGTCGCGCGGCGTGCGCCGCGCCCAGCTCTCGAAGGTCTCGCGGGCGGGGAGCCGGTAGAACGTGCCGTTCAGCTCGACGGTCGGGAACCGCGCGGCATAGAAGGCGAGCGTGTCCCTGGGAGCGGGGCGGCGTGGATAGAACGAGCCGCGCCAGTGCGCGTACTCCCAGCCGGAGGTGCCGACGTAGAGCATGCCTCAGGCTCGCCCGGCAGCCGTGCCCGGGCGGTTGCGGCCGGCCGCCCGTCCGTTACAGCTTCGCACGGGCGCTCCGGGACCCGCTTCGAGCGCGCCGGGCGGTACTCGTCTCCTAGACCCTCTTGCCGAACAAGCGTTCTTATGAGATAGTCCACGCATCATGGCCCTCTCCAAGGTCCTCTCATGCGCCGTCGTCGGGCTCGAGGGCGAGATCGTCGAGTGCGAGGTCGACGTCTCGCGGCGCGGCCTCAACGGCCTCGCCATGGTCGGCCTGCCGGACACGGCGGTGAAAGAAGCGAAGGACCGTGTCGAGTCGGCGATCAAGAACTCCGGCTTCCCGTTCCCGAACGGCCGCATCATCGTCAACCTCGCCCCCGCGGACCTGCGCAAAGAAGGCCCGACGTACGACCTGCCGATCGCCGTCGGCATCATGGCCGCTGCCGGGCAGGTGCCCGCCGAGACGGAGTCGTGCGTCTTCCTCGGCGAGCTCTCGCTCGACGGCAACGTGCGTCACGCGCAGGGCATGCTGCCGATGGTCGCGCTCGCGCGGGATCGCGGCATCCGCACCGCGTACGTGCCGGCGGCGGACGCCGCAGAGGCGGCCCTCATCCCCGATATGACGATCTACGCCGTGGACACGCTCGGCTCGCTGCTCAATCACCTCTCCGGGATGGAGCCGCTGGAGCCGGTCGTCTCAAACGGCGTGCATGAGGTGCCGCCAATCGAGTGGCAGGGCGCGGACTTCGCCGACATCAAGGGGCAGGAGCACGCGAAGCGGGCGCTGGAGATCGCCGCGGCGGGCGGCCAC
>DATMAH010000052.1:0-3705 GCA_035583735.1 Dehalococcoidia bacterium | reverse complement strand
TTGCTGTTGTAGCGAAGGTACTCGATGCCATCGCTCACGCCGTCGTCGTCGGTGTCGCGGTCGTTCGGTTCGGTGCCGATGTTGGGCTCGAACGCGTCCGGCAGCCCGTCGTTGTCGGCGTCGCCGGCCGGGGCCGCCGGCGGGCGTGACGACGCGTCGGCCGGGTCGGTGCCGAGCGCGCACTCGGCGCCGTCCGTCGCCAGGTCGCGGTCGCTGTCGCGCGCCAGGGGGCCGGTGGGCGCGGATGCCGATGCGCAGGGCGGGCCTCCGGTCTCGGCGCTATCAGGCAGGCCGTCGTTGTCGTCGTCCCCGTCGCAGGCGTCGCCGAAGCTGTCGGCCAGCACCTGCGTGAGGTCGTCGAACGGGTGCGGCGGCGAGATGTCGATCAGGTTGCGGTCAGCGTTCGCCTGATCGCTGTTCGCGGCGGCGATGCAGTTGTCGTCCGCCTCGGCGACGCCGTCGCCATCTGGATCGGGACCGGGCCCGAGATTGAATGGCGCGCTGTACTCCGACGTCCCGTTGGTGCCGTCGGTGGCCGTCGCGATGGCGGCGCCGCCGGCGTCGAGCGGAATGCTCCAGGCGCCCGCGCCGTCCGCCGTGGTCACGCCGCGAAAGTGGCGGCCGCCGTGCGTGTAGACGTGGACGTCGCAGTTCGCGCAGGCGCTCCCGGAGAGCGTCCCGCCGGCGTAGGACGTGATCGTCGGGGGCGATATCTCGACGTTGTCGTTCACGACGGTGATGTCAGACGCGCCATTCGCGTACGAGCGGCTGCCGAGGATGCGGACCAGCGGGTCCGTGGGTGAACCGAACGCCATGCCGTCCACGATGATGCCGTGGCCAGCATTGTGCGCGACGACGTTGCCGTCATCGATCAGTCCCTCGCCGCTGTGCTCGTAATGGATGCCATCGCCGCCGTTACCGAGCGGCGAGACGCCGTCCGCCGCGGTACCGATCATGTTGTTGGCGATGCTGGCAATGGTCGGCCGCGAGTTCTGGTGTATCGACACGCCGTGTCCGCCGTTGCCGGAGATGAGATTGCCACCGACGCTCACGAAGTCGGTGCTAACCGATACGCCGTTCCCGCCGTTGGGCAGGGCGCGATAGCCCGTGACGTCGGTGCCGATCCTATTGTTGCTGATCGTCGGTGAACCGGACGGGCCTGAGAGCGATACGCCCGTGCCCTCGTTTCCAGAGATGAGGTTGCCCACGATCACGGCCTCGGGTTTCGAAACGATGACGATACCGCCGCCGTTCGGGATCGCGCGCGTCCCCGTGATGTCGGTGCCGATGAAGTTGTTGCGAATGCTCGGGCTGATGCTGTTGCCGCTGAACGGGAACCGTTCGCCATAGATCGCGGTGCCGTTGCCAGAAATGACATTGCGGTCTTCGGGATTCGGCCCACCGATAGTGCTGCCGAATGAATCGAAGATGTAGATGCCGGTGGCGTTACCGATTGCCTTCGTCCCGCTGGCGTCAGTCCCGATCAGGCTCCCCCGGATCGATGCATGTGGCCGGAAGCTCTGCCCGGCGTCCCAGGGGCTGATCTCCACGCCGATCGCATTCCCCGAGATGACGCTCCCGCTAACGTCGACATAGCCGAAGTTTGCGATGCCGGTGTCATTCGCCACCGCGCTCGCGCCCACCGGGTCGATGCCGATGTAGCTAGCTTCGACGAAGGCCTCCGCTCGTTCGCCAATGACGATGCCGTCCAGAAACCCGTTGATGACCAACCCGCGCACTGTGCTTCCGATGAGGTCGGCAGCGATTGCGATGCCCGGCCCCTGGAACAGGTTGGCGTTGTTGAGCCCGGTCACTTCGATCAGGGGCGATCCGGCGTAGCCGGGCTGCGTGGTGCCGTCGATCTCGAGAGCGTCCGCGATCTCGGGCAATGCGCCGAGCCCACCTGCGTTCACCTGGATCGTCTGCAGGCCGCCGCCGCCGATGTTGAACGTGATCGTGTCGGTGCCAGCGGCGGCGTTAGCGGCGTTGATCGCCTCACGCAGGCTGCAGTGCGTCGCGTCGCAGACGCCGTCGTCGGTGTCGTCGGTCACGTTCACCTCGAACGTGACGGCTTCGGCAGGCGTGGCGCGGCCCGCGCCAAGCGCAAGCGACGCGACGAACACCGCGACGAGTAGCGGTCGGACCGGGATGCCGGGCGGGCGCATGGTGCACTGCCTTCCTGGCGGGGCAACCGGCGACGGCGCAATTATCCTCCGCCGCTGGCCGGGGGGTCAATCGGTTGAACCTGCGAGACAGGCGAATCAGCGGCCGCGGGCGGCGGCGAACTCCGCCTTCGCCCGCTCCACCAGCTCCGGCTGCAGCGCCAGGTCGATGCCCGTCATCGCCAGCGCCTGCGCCGTCTGGAGCATGGCGGCGTGCGCGGCGTCCGTCGCCGCGACAGCGGTGAACTCCGGCGAGTGCGTCAGCGTGGGCGAACCGACGCTGAAGTTCGGGTGGATCGAGGGCACCACCTGGCTCACGTTGCCCATATCGCTGCTCCCCGTCGTCAGGTCGCGCAGCTCGAAGAACTGCTTGCCCAGCGCTTCGCCGTTCGCGCGGTAGAGGTCGCACATGACGCTGTTGTTCTTCATCGGCGCGTATTCGGCCCCGGGGTGCCAGTCCATCGTGACGGTGCAACCGGTCGCCAGCGCGCCGGCCTCGAAACAGTGCTTCACCCGCTCCTTGAGCTGCTCCAGGTACCACGGCTTCAGCGCGCGCACGTAAAAGGTGCCCTTCGTGTAGTCCGGCACCACGTTCGCCGCGTCGCCGCCGTGCGTGATGATGCCGTGCAGGCGCGCGTCGCGCCGCATGTGCTGCCGGAGCTGCGCGATCGCCTGGTAGGCGGTGACGATCGCGTCCAGTGCGTTGACGCCGTGCTCGGGCACCACCGAAGCGTGCACGGACTTGCCGCGATACTCGACGTCGACGTGCGCCACGCCGAACATCGGCGCCTCCACCAGCTCCACCGGGCCCGGGTGCGCCATCATCGCGACGTCGATGTCGTCGAAGCACCCCTGCTCCACCATGACGATCTTCCCGCCGTGCCCCTCCTCTGCCGGCGTGCCGAGGATGACGACGCGGGCGTCGCCGGGGTCGAGCGCGTTGATCATCGCGGCGGCGGCGCCTGCGCCCGCCGTCGCGATCAGGTTGTGGCCGCACGCATGGCCGATGCCGGGCAGCGCGTCGTACTCGGCGCACACGGCGATCGTGGTGGGGCCGTGGCCCCATTCGCCGCGGAACGCCGTCTCCATCCCGTAGACGCCGGTCTTGACGGCGAAGCCCTGCGCCTCCAAAAACGGCACGAGCTGAGCGACGGCATGTCGCTCCTCGAAGGCCAGCTCCGGGTGCGCGTGGATCTCCTTCGAGATGCGCACGAGGTCGTCACGCATGCCGGCGACGGCGTCCTGCGCGCGCTTCTTCGCAGCATCCAGATCCCTCATCGCCATCCCTCTCCTGGCATGCGCATCAGCCGGTAGCGTATCGCGGCGCCACGGCAGGCGGCGAGCGAGGCTCACGGCGACCGCCGCGCGACCGTCGCAAGCGCGCTGCCCGCGGCGATGCACAGGAGGCCCGCAAGGGCGAACGGCAGCGCATCGCGGCGCACCGGCCCGCCCTGGCCCGTGTCGGGCGGCGAGATCGTGCCGGCCGGAAGTCCGCCGCCGGAAGCGGGCGTCACGGGCGGCTGCGCCGGCGGCGGTCCGGGCG
>DATMAH010000051.1:0-6526 GCA_035583735.1 Dehalococcoidia bacterium | reverse complement strand
CGTCGCCGGCGTCATCCGTGCAGCCGATGGCGTAAAGCGCGGCGCCCCCCGCCCCGAGCGCGAACGCGCCTCGCAGAAACGCGCGGCGCGTCAGTGCGCGCGCCAGCAGGTCGTCTCGGTCGGTCGTCATGGCGGGGCAGCGGCTCCAGTCTCGCTCGGGGTGCGATCTCACCGTAGCGACACGGCACTGGTGCGGCAAACGCGCGGCCGGTGCCCGCACACGCGCCGCCCGCGCGCCTACGCCTCGATGAGCGCGCGCAGGTCTTGCTTCGCGCCGAGGATGTCCGCCCAGAGGTCGCCGACCTTCGCCAGCCGCTCGGGCATCGTGTCGATGTCGAAGTCGGTCGGATACACGCGCTCCAGCTCCTGCCAGGAGACGGGGGCGGAGACCGTGGCGCCGGGTGACGGCCGCAGCGAGTACTCGGCGGCGAGCGTCTTGCCGCGCGTGTTCTGATTGTGGTCGAAGAAGACCTTGCCAGTGCGCTTCGTCGTCGCCCACTCCATGGTGATGTCGTCCGGCAACTGCTGTATGAGGTAGCGTCCGACGACCTCGGCGGCGGCGCGGATCTGGTCGTAATTGTAATGCCGCAGCACCGGCACGTAGATGTGCAGGCCCGTCTTGCCCGTGGTCTTGATGAACGAGGACAGCCGCAACTGCTGCAGCAGCTCCTTCAGCGCGAGGGCGACCTCGCGCGTCTTGTTGAAGGCGCGGCGGTTCAGCTCCGGCTCGTCGCCCATCTTCTCGTGCCCGGCGTAGATGTACGGGTCGAGGTCGAAGATCATGAAGTCGGGGTAGTTGAGGAGGCTCGCCTCAAGATTCTCCTCCGACCCCGTGAACGTGCGCGGCAGGTCGTGTCCGTCCGGCTCCGGGTCGACGCGCGCCATCTGCGCGTGCATCTCGATATCGGCGAGCTGGGCGAGCCAGATCAGCGTCGGCAGGTTGTTGCAGAGGATGTACTCCTGGTCCTCCTCGTTCTGCGACGAGTAGAGGCGCACGCGGTCGACGTGGAACTCGGACGGGAAGCCGTGCGGCCAGTGCTTCTGGTAGAAGGACTTGCCTTGGATGCCGTTCGGGTAGCGGGTGAGTGTCAGTGGCCGGTCCTTGAGGTGCGGCAACAGGTAGGGCGCGACGCGCGCGTAGTAGCGGACCAGCTCGCGCTTCGTGCGCGGGCCGTGCGATTCGGTCGCCGGCCAGAACTCCTTGTCGAGGTTGGTGAGCTTGATGCGCGCATCGCCGATCTCGAGCGTGAAGTTCGCGCGCTCGTCGCCGTCGAGCTGCGCGACGACGGCCGCGGCCAGCCGCTCGATCTCCGAGCGTGGTGGTGGAGCGGCCGCCTCCTCGCTGGCGATGACGCTGACGGCGGGCGCCGGCGGCTCTTCGCGGCGGACGGCGCGCGGGTCGATGTCGGTGCGGAGGCCCTTGAAGACGGGCGCGCGCAGGTAGCCTTCGCGCGTCCACGAGTTGAACTGCACCTGCGCCACCAGCTCCGGCTTCACCCAGAAGCACGTCGCGTTGCGCGTGCCGCCCCAGCGGCTCTTGATCGCCTCTGGCGCGTTGACGAACGGCGGCTCGTCGACGCGGATCTCGTCGAGCTTCGCGCGGATCTCCGACAGCATGCGGTCGGTGATGCCGGAGCCGACGCTGGCGGCGAAGCGCAGGTCGTCGCCGTCGTAGTAGCCGACGAGCAGGCCGCCGAACGTCTTCGCGCGCGAGCCCTCGCCCTGAGTGAACCCGCCGACGACGAACTCCTGCTCGTTGACGTTCTTGACCTTCAGCCAGGCCTGCGTGCGGAGGCCCGCCTCGTACGGGCTGGTGGCACGCTTGGCGACGACGCCTTCGAACCCGAGGTCAGTCGCGACGCGGTACATCGTCTCGCCGTCCGCCTCCGTGTAGTCGACGTGCTTGATGTGCTCCGTGGCGCCGAGGCGGCGGAGGATGCGCTTGCGGTCGGCGAGCGGGACGGCGCGGAGGTCGAAGCCATTGAGGTAGAGGATGTCGAAGACGTAATAGCAGACGGGCGTCTCGGCGGCCGCGCGCTCGACATCGACGGGGCGGGAGAGGTTGATGCGCGGCTGGATCGACTGGAAGTCTGGCACGCCCTGCTCGTTCAGCGCGACGACCTCGCCATCGAGGACGGCGCTCTCGACGTCGAGGTCGCGCAGGTCTTCGCAGACCTCCGGGTACTGCACCGTGGTGTCGTTGCCCCGCCGGGTGCGCAGCTCGACGCGGCGCTTCTCGCCGTCGCCGCGGACGAAGGCGAGCGCGCGCACGCCGTCGAGCTTCGGCTCGAACAGCCAGCCCGGGCGCGAGAACGCGCGGTCGGTGAGCGTGGCCAGCATCGGGCGCAGCGAACGCGGGTCCGGGAACGGCGCCTCGACGGCGTCCGGGTGCGGCGCCGCGCCGTCGGCGGAGAGCGGCGGCATGCGGCCTTCCTTCAGGTCCTGGATCGTCAGGCCGCTGATGACGGAGCGGTCCTCCTCCAGCACGTCGCGGTCGCTCGCGTACTCGTCGCGGTGCTTGATGAGCAGCCAGCTATTCTCGGACTGGCGCGTCTTCACCAGCGTCCAGGAGCCGCGGAGCTTCTCGCCGCGCAGCGTGAACGAGAGCTTGCCGGCGGCGAGGCCTTCGCGCATGCGGCGGCTGCCGGCCTCCTTGTCGCCCCAGGAGAACTCGCCGTCCTCGTCCGGCGTGTAGGTGCCGCGATCCCAGACGATGACCTGGCCGGCGCCGTAGTTGCCCTTCGGGATGACGCCCTCGAAGCCGCCGTAGTCGAACGGGTGGTCCTCCGTCTGCGCCGCCATGCGCTTGTCCCTCGGGTTCAGCGACGGCCCCTTCGGCACCGCCCACGACCAGAGGACGCCGTCGACCTCGAGGCGGAAGTCCCAGTGCATGCGGCGTGCGGCGTGCTGCTGGACGACGAACGTGAGGTCGCCGGAATCGGGGGCGGCGCCGGCGTCGGGCTCGGGCGTGCGCGAGAAGTCCCGCTTCTGGCGGTACTTGAGGAGCGCGTCGAGGTCCGGCGGTGGGAGGTCCGGCATGGCAGTACCATTGTCGGAGCCGGAGGATGGGGGCGGCAACGTCGGGGCGTGGCGGTCGGGTGACAACGGGAATGCTCGGCAATGCCGGCGCGCAGCCGCCGCGGCGTCAACCCGATCTACTGAGGAGGACGCGTGTCAATGCGAACATGCTTCTCGTCCCGGGTCGTGGTCGACACTCAGCCGCCTGCCACGTGAGCCGTTATGTCGCGTCATCCGCCCGCCGCCGCGATCCAGCACTCCCCGGCGAAGCTGTCGCGCCACACACGGAGCTCCGCGCGGAGCGTGCCGGTGACGCCGGCGAAGCCGCCGTCGCCGCCGTCGATCTCGTAGTCGACGGCGAGGTGGTAGACGCCGGGCTCGGCCGGGTCCTCGCGGGCGGTCTGCGCCGTCGCCGTTCCGAAGACCTCGCTGCCGCCGTCGGCGCCGTCGTCGCAGCTGAGGGTGAGGTCGCCCTCGGGGTCGCGCTGCTCCAGGCCGATGTTCCACGTCAGCAGCGCGCTGACGGTCCAGCGGCCGTCGTCGCTGCGGCCTTCGAGCGCGACGGACTGGGTGCCGTTCAGCAGCTCGTCCCACTGGACGACGTCACCGGCGACGGGGATGCGCATGGGGTCAGGCATGCTTCGAGGATGCCACATGGGGACGGTTGTGGGGTTGGG
Organism: Dehalococcoidia bacterium; assembly: GCA_035583735.1. Lineage (GTDB taxonomy): Bacteria > Chloroflexota > Dehalococcoidia > DSTF01 > JACRBR01 > DATMAH01. The sequence goes on along the minus strand of DATMAH010000051.1, from coordinate 2,831 downwards.
GCATGCGCGGGGCCGGATGAGAGAGCATGGCGGTTCGGCGGCGGGGGAGGGGTGGAGCGACAACTAGCGCGCGGGGCGGGGGCGTCACGCCTGTTGTGCTGTGGCGGCATCTATCTGGACCAGATCACGCCTACCCTCATCCCGTGCGGCGGTCAGCGGGTGGCGGCGGTGCGGAGGGTGGTGGCGAGGGCGCGGATGCGGGCGGTGCTGTCGGGGAGGCCGCCGGGGCGGTTGCGGGCGAGCCAGAGGCGTTCGTGCTCGGGGATGAGGGCGTCGAGGTCGCGGGCGATGCGCTTCCAGGACGCGCGGAGGCGTGACGGCGGTGCGCCGTTCGCGCGGGCGTGCTTCGTCGCGCCGATGTTTGCGCCGGCGATGGCCATGCGGGCTGCGTGGCGCAATTCGTCGACGACGAGCTGCGCGTCGTCGCGGCGCATGCGGGCCGGATCGAGCTGCGCGCTGAGCGCGGCGTACTCCTCGGCGACGGCCTCGAAGCCGCCGGGGCGGACGCGGTGCAGCGGCCAGTCGCTGGCGAGCGGGAGCTGGTACATCTGCGCGGGCAGCGTGCCGTTGCGTGAGAGCGCGCCGGAGAGCAGGTACGCCTTCCCGAGATCGTGCGCGATGCGGCCGGTGCGGCCGGACGGGTCGTCGTAGGCGTGGAGGCTGAGGGCGGCGGCGAGCGGCATCTCCGCGCTGGCGTCGGGCGACCATGCCATCGCGGCGCCGTACATGAAGCCGAGCCACGGCACGGGATACGTCTGGAAGTGGCCGTTGTCGCCCCACTCGGTGTTGAGCAGGCCGATGGCGCCGTGCGCGTGGCCGTTCGTCGCGGCGTTGCGGATGTTGGCGACGACGTTGTCCGTGCGGCCGACGAGCGAGTTCCAGCCGCCGGCGCCGGGACAGACGTAGAAGTCGCGGCCGGCGGCGGCGAAGGCGGCGGCGTCGCGGTCGTACGGGTGGTCATGCTCGTATCCCCACTCCAGCGCGACGACGTCGGAGGGCAGATCCGGGATCAGCTCGGGGTGCTGCATGATGATGTCGCCCCAGAACATCATGCGGCGGCCGTGCTTCTCGCAGAGGGCGTGGATCTTCTGCAGGAAGCCGAGATAGACGCGGCCGGGGCCGATGCGCGCGCACTCGTCGCGGCTGTGGCCGAGGCCGAGGTCGAACGTCTCATCGCAGCCGACGTTGACGCGCCCGCTGGTGAAGTGGGGGAGCAGCTCGTCGTAGAGGCCGGCGACGAACTCGACCGAGCGGGGGTCGAGCGGGTTGAGGGTGAACGGCGGCAGCTTGCCGAACGGGAGCTTCGTGCCGCGGGGCGCCTCGGCGAGGTGGTTGTACGGCTTCTTCTCGAGCCAGCGCGCCATGTGGCCGAAGGAGTTCTGGTTCGGGACGAGCTCGACGTGGCGCTCGCGGCAGTAGGCGTCGAGCGCGAGGACGTCCTCGCCGGTGAGGGGCGACGCGTCCTTCCAGACGGCGCGGTGCTGCTCGTAGGCGAAGGTGTGCTCCATGTAGAGCTGGAGCTCGTTGACCTTCCACTCGCTCAGCATGTCGACGAGGGCGAAGAGCGTCTCGATCGTCGGCACCTTGTCGCGGCTGATGTCGAGCATGACGCCGCGATGGCGGAACGACGGACGGTCCTCGATGTGCAGGCGGGGAATGCGCTTGCCGTACTGGCGCACGAGTTGCGTGAGCGTCGAGAAGGCGTGGGCGAGGCCGGGCGCGTCGGCGGCGACGATGCCGATGCGCTCGTCGCCGATGGTGAGGTGGTAGCCCTCCGGCTGCGCGATCGCGGGATCGATGGCAGCGACGACGCCCTCCCGCTCGGCGAGGCCGGGCGCGGCGCGCAGCTCCCAGCGGGCGCCGGCGTAGCGTTCGAGCGCGGCCTGGAGGCGGCGGGAGGCGACGACGCCGTGACGGGCGGCGTCCTCGTGCAGCACTATGGTGCGATCGCGGGCGACGGTGAAGACGCCGCCGGTGCGTTCGACGAAGCGCGGGACGGGCGCGAGGAGGAGGTCAGGCATCGACGGATGGTAGCGGGCCGGGGCGTTAGTGGTTAGCGGGAGGTCAGCGGCCGCGGGTCGCGCGGGACATCTCTTCGAGGGGGAACTTCGGCGTGCGGTCGGCGTAGAGGAGGCCGTTGGTCTCCTGGTAGGTGTCGGCGAACTGGGTGTAGCAGAAGCCGGCGAAGGCGCCGGCACCACGCACGGCCGCGACCAGATCTGCGTAGCGCTTCGCGAGCTCGGCGCTGTCGCCGGCGCGGACGTAGCCCCACGTGGCATCGCGGTCGGTGGAGAGGGCGATGCCGCCGAACTCCGTGAGCATGAGCGGCTGGCCGTCGTAGCGCTGGCCGGGGGTGAGCAGGTCGCGCTTGGCGGGACGGGCGGCGGCGACGATGTCCGATGCACCGGCGGCGTAGCGCGGGGCAAGGCGAGCGGGATCGTCGTCGTAGTCGTGCACGCCGATGATGTCGGCGATCACCGACTCCCACCCGTCGTTGCCGATGACGGGGCGCGTGGGGTCGAGCGCGCGCGTGAGGTGATAGATCGCGCGGACGTATTCGCGCTGCTGTTCGGACGAGGCGAGGCGGTCGGCCCAGTAGAGGTAGCGCGGGTCTTCGACCTTCTGGTGCTTGCGGACGACCGCGTCCAGTCGTACACGGCGCTGCGGTCCCACCCTCATGGACGTGGACGTGCGTCGACGAATCGTGGGGCGTGCCCGAGGTTTCTGCCCAACGGCCGCCCGTACGGCCTCGACGTCGCGGCGGACGGCGTCGTCATAGCGGCCGTCATGCGTGCCGACGGAGCGAGCACGTCGCCGTCCGCTGTCTCGAG
>DATMAH010000050.1:0-15904 GCA_035583735.1 Dehalococcoidia bacterium | reverse complement strand
CTTCTGGGGCCTCCGCAACCTGCAGCCGGGGGCTATCGTCACCATTACGTCGCGGCACGGCACCATCAACTACGCCGTGCAGTGGAGCACGTGGGCCAGCCCTTCGGCCGATTTCAGCCAGTACGTGACGCAGACCGGGGTGGACAGCGTGACCCTGGTGACCTGCATCGGCGGCTTCAGCGCCGGCCACTACTCCGACAGGCTGGTGGTACGCGCAACACGTGTGTAGCGGTGCCGCGGGCCGCGCGTTGGTAAGGTGAAGGGGTAGGAAGAAGGGCGCGTGGACCGAAACAAGCTCTCGATAGCATTGATCACGCTGGGTACGGCGCTCATCGTCGCCGCCGTGGCGATGATGGCGCTGGTGGCCACGGGCACCTGGCTGGGCGACGGCGACGGCAACAGCGACCTCGAGACGGTCGCCGGCTTCGGCTCCATCGCCACGGTCACGCCGGGCCCCTCGCCGACGCCCCAGCCCGACCTGCCGCCGCCGCCCGACGCACCGATCGCCCGCCTGGTGATCCCGGACGCGGAGGTGGACGCGCAGGTGGTGACGATGGGCGTCGACGCCCAGGGAGTGATGGAGGCGCCGGACAACGGCTACGACGTGGCCTGGTACGACTTCTCGGCGCGGCCCGGGTGGGGCGGGAACGCCGTCTTCGCCGCACACGTGGACTACTACAACATCGGCCCGGCGGTGTTCTGGCACCTGAAGGACCTGGAGCAGGGTGACATCGTCGAAATCCACCTGACCGACGGGACGGTGCTGCGCTACGCCGTGACGGTGAAGCAGCAGTACGACGCGGCCACGGCCCCCGTGCAGGAGATCGTCGGCCCGACGCCGACGGAGACGCTGACGATGATCACGTGCAGCGGCACCTTCAACAGCGGCACCAGCCAGTACGATAAGCGCCTCGTCGTCCGCGCGGAGCGCATCGTCGAGCCGCCGGCCGCGCTGCCGCCGGGAGCGTGACGGGCGTTGACCGTCGGCAGGCGACAGTCGACGGTTGACGCGTCGCCGGTTGACGCATGGACGGCGCGTCGAGCGCCTGGCCGTTGTGCGCGCCAACGACCAACGACCAACGACCAGCGACCAACGACCAACGACCAGCCGATGCATATCGCCCTAACTTCGAGGGAGCGCGGCTTCATCCGCGGCGCGGCGGATGCGTCGAAGCGGGTGACGCCGGTGTGCACGGGGGCGCTGCTGCTGCGCGCTGCGGGCCTCCTCGAGGGCCGGCGGGCGACGACGCACTGGGTCGCGCGCAAGGAGCTGGCAGACCTGGGCGGCGTGACGATCGAGGACGCGCGATACGTGCATGACGGCAACGTGATCGCGGCTGTGGGTGTCTCGTCGGGCAGCGATATGGCGCTGTACGGGGTCGGACAGCTCACCTCGACCGGCGACGCGAAGCGCGTGCGGAAGGCGATGGAGTACGAGCCCGAGCCGCCGTACGCCGGTGTGCCGCTGCCGGGCGCGTGAGTTCCATGGACGAGACCTGCAGGCACTGGCGGACGCGTGTGCGCGTCGCGGACGGCTTCGTGCTGTGCTCGGGCTGGTACGCCACGCGGCGCGGGGCGCAGCTTGATGTCTCGGCGCCGGATGTCGGCTATTACCTCGATGATCACTGGCGCTTCGACCCGCCGGCCGGCGTCGCCTCCAGTCAGGTGCACGTGGACTGGCCCGACATGGGCGTGATCCAGCCGGACCGCCTCGCCGAGCTCGCCGCCGAGGTCGCCGGCAGCGTCGCGGCGGGCCTGAGCGTCGAGATCGCCTGCCTGGGCGGCCACGGGCGGACAGGGACGCTGCTCGCGTCCGTCATCGGCCATGCGGAGGGGCTGGGCGCTGGCGCCGCGCTGCGCGAGGCGCGCCGCCGCTACTGTCGGCGCGCGGTGGAGACGCTGCCGCAGGTCCGCCTCATCTACGCCGCCCTGGGGGAGCCTCCTCCCGGGCCGGAGGGGCTTCTCGCCGGCCGCTGAGGGGTCGTTCTGCGCCCCGGTCTCCCTTCTGAGGAGCGACCGAAACTGCTAAACTTGGTGAGTCAGATCAGGGACGTGACACCCCCCGGCGAGACCCACGATCGAAGCGCATGACGACTGATCCCAACATCGGCAATATCCGCCCGCGCGGCATCGAAGAGGAGATGCGCTCGTCCTACCTGGACTACGCGATGAGCGTCATCGTGTCGCGCGCACTCCCGGACGTGCGCGACGGCCTGAAGCCCGTCCAGCGTCGCATCCTCTACGCGATGAACGAGATGAACCTGCGGCCGACGGCGGGCTATCGCAAGAGCGCCCAGACGGTCGGTGAGGTGCTGGGCAAGTACCACCCGCACGGCGATAGCCCCGTCTACGAGGCGATGGCCCGCATGGCGCAGGACTTCTCGCTCCGCTACCCGCTGATCGACGGGCAGGGCAACTTCGGCTCCATCGATGGCGACCCGCCGGCGGCGATGCGCTACACGGAAGCGCGCATGGCCCGCATGGCGGAGGAGCTGCTGGCGGACATCGACGCGAACACCGTCGACATGATGCCGACGTACGACGACACGCGGCAGGAGCCGGTCGTCCTGCCGGCGCGCGTGCCGAACCTGCTGATCAACGGCGCCGACGGCATTGCCGTGGGCATGGCGACGAAGATCCCGCCGCACAATCTGGGCGAGATCGCCGACGCCATCGTCGCGCTGATCGAGAACCCGGAGACGACGACGGAAGAGCTCGCCAATATCGTCAAGGGGCCGGACTTCCCCACGGGCGGCATCATCTTCCGCATGCGGAAGGACACGCAGCTCGACGACGAGGGGAAGCGCCACGAGACGCAGCGCGACGCGATCCGCGAGGCGTACGCGGACGGCCGCGGCCGCATCGTCATGCAGGCGAAGGCGCGCATCGAGGAGATGCCGCGCGGCAACCGCGAGATGATCGTGGTGAGCGAACTGCCGTACCAGGTGAACAAGGCGGCGCTGATCGAGAAGATCGCCGACCTGGTGAAGGAACGGAAGATCGTCGGCATCAGCGACCTGCGCGACGAGTCCGACCGGCACGGCATGCGCATCGTCATCGAGCTGGGACGCGAGGGGCAGGCGGCGAGCGTGCTCAACCAGCTCTACAAGCATACGGCGATGCAGCAGTCGTTCGCGGTGAACATGGTGGCGCTGGACCACGGCCAGCCGAAGACGATGGGCCTCAAGAAGATGCTGGAGGCGTTCATCGAGCACCGGCGCGAAGTGCTGCGCCGCCGGACGGAGTTCGAGCTGGAGCGGGCGCGCGAGCGCGAGCACATCCTGCAGGGCTACCTGATCGCCCTCAAGGACATCGACAAGATCATCCAGCTCATCCGCAACGCCGAGTCCGCGGACGCCGCCAAGGAAAAGATGATGGCGCGCCCGTGGAGCATGAGCGACCGCCAGGCGCAGGCGGTGCTGGACCTGCAGCTCCGCCGCCTCGCGCGGCTGGAGCGGAGCAGGATCGAAGAGGAGTACCAGGAGCTGATCAAGCGGATCAACTACCTGGAGGACCTGCTCAGGAACCCCCGCAAGATCGACTACCTGATCCGCGACGACATGACGGAGCTGAAGGAGAAGTACGGGGACGAGCGCCGCACGACGATCCTGGACTCCGGCGCGGAGGACATCAGCGAAGAGGACTTGGTGCCGCACCAGGAGGTCGTCGTCACGCTCTCGCAGCGGGGCTACGTGAAGCGGCTGCCGCTGGAGACATACCGGCTGCAGCGGCGCGGCGGGCGCGGCATCACCGGCATGGTGACGCGCGAGGAAGACGCCGTGCGTCACTTGCTGGTGTGCGACACGCACGACAATGTGCTGTTCTTCACCGGGCGTGGCCGCGTCTTCATGTCGCGCGCGTTCGACCTGCCGGACGCGAAGCGCCAGGGCAAGGGCATCCCCATCGTCAACGTCATCGACTGCGAGCCGGGCGAGCAGATCACGGCGATGGTGTCGATCCGCGACTACGACAAGGACTTCATGGTCATGGCCACGGCCATGGGAGAGGTGAAGAAGACGCCGCTGGCCGACTTCAAGGAAGTCCGCCGCAACGGCAAGATCGCCATGGACCTGGAGAAGGGCGACGAGTTCATCGCCGCCAAGCTGGTGCACGACGGCGACGAGGTGGTGATGATCACCTCGAACGGGCAGGCGATCCGCTTCCCGGTGTCGGAGCTGCGGTCGGCGTCGCGGACGTCGGGTGGCGTGCGCGGCATCAAGCTGGCCAAGGGCGGCCGCGTCGTGTCGATGGAGGTGGTGCAGGAGGGCTGGGAGCTGTTCAGCATCAGCGAGCACGGATACGGCAAGCGGACGCCGTTCGGGGAATACCCGGTGCACCACCGTGGCGGACAGGGTGTCCGCAACTACGAGATCACGAAGAAGACGGGCGAGGTCATCACGTCGCGGTCGGTGAACGCACGGCAGGAGCTGATCGTGATCAGCCGCGATGGCATCGTCATCCGGACGCGCATGGACCAGATCCGCATGACGGGGCGGTCCGCGCAGGGCGTCTCCGTGATCAACCTGGGACAGGGCGATAGCGTGGCGGCGCTCGCGACGATCGACATGGCGGCGAACGGCAACGGTGGCCCGAAGGGCGGCAAGGAAGAGGCGCGGCAGGCCGCGCTGGAGGGCCTGGACGCCCCGGAGAAGCCCGGGAAGGCACCCAGGGGCGAGAAGCCGACGCCCATCCGCGGCCGCGGCCAGCAGCCGCCGAAGGGCCGCGGCAGCCAGCCGCAGCGCGCCGCCGCGAAGAAGCCGCCGGCTCCGGCGAAGCGGGCTTCCGGGGCGAAGACGGCGAAGCCCGCCGCGAAGAAGCCCCCCGCCAGGAAGGCTCCGGCGAAGAAGTCGCCGCCGAAGCGGAAGCGGTAGCAGGGGTCACACACGGCGGTGAGGACGGACGACGCGCGGGCTGAAGGCCCGCGCGACTGCATCCGGCGGGCCGCACGGTTCTGATGGAGCACGCGCACCCGCGGCGCGCGGTTTGAAGGCCCGTGCTACTGCGCCTGCGGGGCGTCGCCGTCCGGGTGGCCCTACGCGGTCGCGAGCCGGCGGCGGATCTCGCGCTCGTACTCCGGGAAGTAGCGGGCGATCACCATGATGCCGAACTCGCGCATGATGGATTCCTTCGGCTCGCGCTCCAGCAGGAACTCGAAGGACTCGCGCACCAGCTCGTCTGGCGTCGCGTCCGTGCCGGCGGCGAGGCGCTCGAAGTCGGCCTGCGACACGTGGACGCGGTGGTCGGTGGAGGCGCCGCTCTCAACCACACGCACGCTGGCCAGCCAGCCGACGTCCGTCTCCACCGTCGTCGTGATGACTGAGGGATTCGCCATCGCGGGCTCTCCACTTCTGCGGGCTCACGGTCTAACAGGGCGCTGAAGACGCCGTCCCGCCTCGTGGGGCGGGCTTTCAGCCCGCGCGCTGAGGTCCGTGAGACTGCTCGTCGTCCGGGCGAGTCGCCGCCCCTATCTGTTCTTCAGCACGCTGCCAGGTCCCAGGGTTCGAGGTTTCCAGCTATAGGTCTTGATTCTAGTGCCATGCTCTCTCACGCGTCGCGCGACACCAGCTCGTCGATATTCTCGCGCAGCTTGATGATCGCGTCGCAGAGATCGCCGATGTCCTCGGTCGTGCCGAGGAAGACCTCGTGCGGCAGCCAGATCATCTCCTTGCCGGCGGCGCGTTCGGCGATGGGGCAGTGCACCTGGCTGTAGTCCACCTCGATGGGCGCGTCCTTCCAGGCGAAGAGCGGCGCGCTGTAGACCGGCGTGTAGAACGCGGCGTGCAGCTTCATGCCTTCGAGGTGGAGGGCGTAGACGAACGTGTCGCGCGGCACGCCGCGCCACGCCGCCTCGTCGTAGCGCAGGATGACGCCGTAGCCGGACTTCGTCGTCATGCGCTCGTCGTGGGGCAGGGTGCTCACACCGTCGATCTCAGCGATGCGGCGCTCGAAATGGGCGATGTTGCCGTTGCGGCGGGCGACCTGCTCGGGCAGGCGTTCGAGCTGCGCGATCAGGACGGCGGCCTGGAACTCCGTCATGCGGTAGTTCCAGCCAAGCATCGTGCCCTCGGCCGCCGTGCGGTCGGACGTGGTGCCGCGGCCGGAGTTCATGTAGGCGCGGCAGCGCTCCGCGAGCGCGTCGTCGTCGGTGATGATGATGCCGCCCTCCCCGCACGTCATGAGCTTCGACGACTGGAAGCTGAAGCAGCCGGCGTCACCCAGCGTGCCGGCGCCCTTGCCGCGCCAGAAGCCGCCGTGCATGTGCGCGCAGTCCTCGATCACGCGCAGGTTGTGCCTGCGGGCGATCTCGCCGATGCGGTCCATGTCGGCCATGCGCGAGCCCAGGTGCACGGGCAGGATGACGCGCGTGTCAGGCGTGATGTGCCGCTCGATGAGGTCCGGGTCGATGCACCAGGTGTCGGGGTCGATGTCGACGAACACCGGCTTGAATCCCTGCACCAGCGCCGCGAACGCCGTGGCGTAGAACGTCAGCGCGGGCACGAGCACCTCGTCGCCGCGCTCCAGCCCCAGCGCCTTGAGCGAGATCTCGAGCGCCGTGGTGCCGCCCGTCGTCGTGATGCCGTGTTTCGCCCCCTGGTATTCGGCGAAGCGCCGCGCGAACTCGCCACCGACGACGTTGGGCGACGGAAAGCCGCCCCAGTTGCGGCTTTCGACGACCTTCGTGAGGTACTCGATCTCCCGGTGGTCGTACTCGGGCCAGTCAGGCCACGGCCTGGTGCGCAGCGGCAGGCCGCCGCGCAGGGCGAGCTTTGGCATGGGGGAGTGTAGGCGCCGCACGCGTGATGCCGGAAGCGCTGCCCCCGGTATTGTCTCTCGGACGCCGGGCGCACCGCCCGTGTGCGCGTGCCGCTGGGCCCCGCCGTCAGCGGGCGGGGACGCGCTCAGCCGGCGCCCGTCGTCCGCGTCTTCGCGTCGTCGCGAAGCGGCCGCGTGATGCCCGGGGCGACGGTCGTCCAGCCGGGGCTGAGTGCCGCAGCGGAGACCGCAAGCAGCCCCCGGCGCCGCCGCGGCGATGACCGTCGCCGGGTCACGGCCACCGGCCGGACAGCGCGTGCTGTGGAGGAGGCAGCGGCGGGCGGGGCCCGGCCGTTCAGTCCAGGCGCGTCTCGCGGAGGTTGATCTCGGCGCGGCGGAGCTGCACGGCGGTGTTGATGAGGCCGAGATGGCTGAACGCCTGGGGGAAGTTGCCGAGGATCTGGCGCGACCGCGGGTCGTACTGCTCGCCGAAGAGGCCGACGTCGTTGGCGGCGGCGAGACAGCGTTCGAGCAGCTCGCGGGCGCGGTCGACCTCGCCGAGCATGATGTAGTTGTCGGCGAGCCAGAAGGTGCAGATGACGAAGGCGCCCTCGTCGCCGGGCAGGCCGTCGTCGTAGTCCAGGTACCGGTAGACGAAGCCCTCCGGTGACATCAGCTCGGCGGCCGTCGCGTCGATCGTCGCGCGCATGCGGGGGTCGTTGGGAGAGATGAAGCCGACGAGCGGGAGCAGCAGGTTGGCCGCGTCGAGGGTGTGCGCGCCGTAGTGCTGGACGAATGCGCCGCGCTCCTCATCGAACCCGCGGGCCAGCACGTCCTCGCGGATTTCGGCGCGGACGGCGCGCCAGCGGTCGATGTCACCTGGCAGGCCGAGCGCCTTGGCCGCCTTGATGGCGCGGTCGAGCGCCACCCAGCACATCACCTTCGAAAGCACGAAGTGCTGGCGCCCGCTGCGCGTCTCCCAGACGCCGTCGTCCGGCTCCTGCCAGTGGTCCATGACGAACGAGACGACGCGCCGCAGGTATTGCCAGTAGTCGTCGCTGATCTGTCCGCCGTACTTGCGGTACTGGTGGGCGGAGTCCATCAGCTCGCCGTAAATGTCAAGCTGGTGCTGGCGGTAGGCGTCGTTGCCGATGCGGACGGGCCGCGAACCGCAGTGCCCGCTCAGGCCGGAGAGCTCGATTTCGTGGAGGCGCCGCTCGCCCCGGACGCCATACATGGGCTGGAGGTCACGCGCGCGGCCGAGCGTGCTCCATTCCAGCCACGACTTGAAGTCTTCGGCCTCTTCCGTGTAGCCGAGGATGAACAGCGCATACAGCGCCAGCGTCGCGTCGCGGATCCAGGTGTAGCGGTAGTCCCAGTTGCGGACGCCGCCGATCACCTCGGGGAGCGACGTCGTCGGCGCGGCGATGATGGCGCCGGTGGGCGAGTACGTCAGCGCCTTGAGCACGAGCGCTGAGCGCATCACCTCGTCGCGGTACGGGCCCTCGTACGTGTTCTTGTCCGACCAGCGTTCCCAGTAGCAGATGGTGTCGCGCAGGCGCTTGTCCCAGAGGCCATGGTCGATGGGGTCGACGTGGTGGTCGTAGCGGTGGTCGCGGTAGGAGACGGCGGCGTGGACCTGCTCGCCCTTCGCCAGCCGGCCGCTCGCCGTGAAGCCGCCCTCCACCGCGCGCAGCTTCGCCGAGCTGTGGATCTCGATGCAGTCCGCACCGCCGTGCGCGACGCCGGCGTGACCGTTCGAGAGGTGCGCGTGCGGGACGATCGTGCCGTAGTCGAAACGGGGATGGCACTCCATCTCGAACTCGATGCTGCCGCGCGTGCAGACGAGGATGCGTGCCACCTCCAGGCGCGCGCGCGTTTCGCGTGGCGCCGGGATCTCCTCGTCCTGCTCGCAGTCGACGGGCATGAAGTCCGTGAGGCGCGCCGACCCGGTGCCGGTGTGGAACGTCGTTTCCAGCACGTTGGTGTTGGGGACGTAGGAGCGCTCGACGGAGGTGATGCCGCGCGGCACAAGCTGGAAGTAGCCGCCGCGTTCCCAGTCCAGTATGCGGCCAAACGTTGACGGTGAGTCGAAGCGCGGGAAGCACAGCCAGTCGATCGAGCCGCCCCGGGAGACCAGGGCGCACGATTGCATGTCGCCGATGAGCGCATACTCACTCTGCGGCGGGAAGGGATCGCAGGGGTCGCGCATGCTTCATGGTAGCGGGCCGCGGGGCCGAGACGGCGAAGGGCGCGTCAAATGGTGACGGGCTCCCGCTTCGTGAACGTGTAGAGCTGGGCAGGGCGGTGCGCGCCCTCCTTCCGCGTGACGCCGGCGGGCTTGATGATGCCGAGCGAGAGCATGCGGCGGCGGAAGTTCCGCTTGTCCAGCTCGCGGTCGAGGATGGCCTCGTACACAGCCTGCAGCTCACTCAGGGTGAACTGCCGGGGCAGGAGGGAGTAGGCGACGTTCGTGTACTCCAGCTTGGAGCGGAGGCGCCGCACCGCATAGTCGACCACGGTGTTGTTATCGAAGGCGAGCGGGGGCAGCGAGTAGACGGAGTGCCAGGCCGGCTGCCACTCGCCGGCCTCGCGCAGGCGGACCTGCTCGTGCTGCACCAGTGCGAAGTAGGCGACGGCGATACCGCGCTGCGGGCGGGCACTGCGGCGGGAGCCGTCGTCGCGCGAGAGCTCGCCGAAGGTGTAGAGCTGCTCCAGGTAGACGTCCTGCACGCCGGTCTCGTCGAGGAGCTTGCGCGCGGCGGCGCGGTCCAGCGTCTCGCCCTGGGCGAGGAGGCCGCCGGGGAGGGCCCACGCGTCGCGGAACGGCTCGGCGCTGCGGCGGATGAGCAGCACGCGCAGGTCGTCGTCCACGACGGTGAAGATCGCGACGACCACCGCGACGAGCGGTGACGTGGGGGCGGGGGTGGCTGGGGTCACGGGTTACGGCCGGTTCTTCTTCTGTTCCTCGAAGTAGGCTTCGAACAGATTGTAGATGAGGCCGACCAGTGCGAATACGCCGATGCCCGTGAGCAGCGGCAGCAGGATGACGTCGTACTGCTCCATGTCAGGCCGGGACTGGTGCGGGGAGCGCCGTTCCTTGCAGTGACCACGCGGTCGCCTTCTCGATGCGCACATCGACGAGCCGGCCGACCGCCGCTTCGCCCTCGAAGTGTATCAGCTTGCCCTGCCGGTTTCGCCCTGTCCAGCGCCCATCCTTGCGCGTCTCGACAAGCACTTCCTGCACTGTGTCAAGAAGACCGCTGTTGATCTCGAACGAGATGCGCGCCTCGAGTTGCTCGACCGCCCGCAGGCGCTCCTGCTTGACCTCCGGGGGCACGTCGTCGGCCATGCGGCGATGGGCGATGGTGCCCGGGCGCGGCGAGTACGCGGCGACGTGCACTTTGTCGAAGCGCAGGCGGGCCAGCAGGTCGTACGTGTTCTGGAACTCCGCGTCCGTCTCGCCGCAGAAGCCGACGATGATGTCCGTCACCATCGCCGCGTCCGGGATGCGCGACCGCACCAGCCCGAACTTCTCCAGGTACTCGTCGAGGGTGTAGCCGCGCCGCATGCGCTCCAGCACCGCGGGGTCGCCCGACTGCACCGGGATGTTGAAGTGCTCGCACACCTTCGGCAGCTCCGCGACTGCATCGACGATTCGCTCCGTCATGTCCTTCGGGTACGACGTGAGGAAGCGGATGCGCTCCAGCCCCGGCACGTCGTGGATCGCGCGCATCAGGTCGCCCAGGTCCGGCCCGCCGTGCGCCGTGCCGAAGACCTTTTGTTCGTTGCCCTTTGCCGTGTGTTCTGACAGGTCGTGCCCGTACGCCTCGACGGTCTGCCCCAGCAGCGTCACCTCGCGGACGCCGCGCGCGCAGTAGTGCTCGACCTCGTTGCGAATGTCGTCGATCGTCCGGCTCTTCTCGCGCCCCCGCCGGTACGGGACGATGCAGTACGTGCAGAACTTGTCGCAGCCGTGGATGACGGGGACGTACGCGGTCACGGCGTCCGGCTGGGCGAAGGTGGTCGGCCAGAACTCGCCGCCGGTGTCTTCGACGCCGGCCAGCTCCAGGATGGGCGCGAAGTCCTGCGGCCGGGCGAATGCGTCGACGTAGGGGAAGCGGCGCCGAAGCTCGTCGTCACGCGGCCCCACCATGCACCCCATGACGGCGATGCGGACGTCCTTGCCACGCGAGCGCATCTTCTTCAGCCGCCCGAGCATGCCGATGGCGCGCTCCTCCGCGTGCTCGCGGACGGAGCAGGTGTTGAGGACGACGAGGTCCGCCTCGTCGATGGCGCCGGCCGGGCTGAAGCCGGCGCGTTCGAGCCCGGCCGCCAGCTTCCGCGAGTCGGCGACGTTCATCTGGCAGCCCACGGTCCAGATGTGGAATTTCACGGTGTCTCTCCCTGGTGTTGCGGGACGCCGACAGTGTAGCGAAGCCCGGCCCTCGGCCCGACCGTGGAGCATGTCCTGCTACCGCGGGGGCATATGTGGCCGCCGCTCGCCTACTCCGAGAAGCGTCCCGGGGCGAACGCCGCCGGCACGTCACGCCAGTCGCCCCGCAGGAGGCCGCCCGCGACCCAGCGGCCGGTGAGCGGCCCGAGGAGGATGCCGTTGCGGTAATGGCCGGTGGCGGCGATGAGGTTGGCGTAGGGCGCGACCGGACCGATGATGGGCAAGCCGTCCGGCGTGCCGGGGCGCAGGCCGGCCCAGTCGAAGTGCACCGTCGCGGCGCGGAGCTGCGGCACCAGCGCGACGGCCATCGACCGCATGGCGGCGACCCCCGCCTTCGTCGTGCGGCGGCGGAAGCCCACACGCTCCACCGTCGCGCCGGCGAACAGCAGGCCGTTGGCGCGCGGCACCAGGTAGCCGTCCGGCCCCCAGACGACGTGATGCACCGGCGGGCGCATGCCGCCGAGCGCGATCATCTGCCCGCGCACCGGCTCCACCGGCAAGGCGACGCCCAGCCTGCGGGCGATCTGGCCGGAACGCGCGCCGGCTGCCAGTACGACGGCGTCGCACGGGAACGCCGTCTCGCCGGAGATGACGGCGGTGACGTGGCCGGCGCGGCGGCGGAAGCCGGTGACCGGCGTGCGCTGGCAGATGCGCGCGCCGTGCGCCGTCGCCGCGCGCTCGTACGCGAGGGCGACGAGCTGGTTGCTGACGGCGCCCATGCCTTCGTACAGCACGCCGCCCGCGACGCGCTCCGACAGCCGTGGCTCGACGTCGCGGCAGTGCGCGCCGTGCAGCTCGTAGGCCACGATGCCGGCGGCGCGCTGCCATGACAGACGCGCGCGCACCTCGCCGAGCTGCTCATCGTCGAAGGCGACGCGCAGGATGCCGCCGAGCTGCAGCTCGAGCCCGAAGCCAACCTGCGCCTCCAGCTCGGCCACAACGTCCGGATACGCCCGCCAGGCCTCCAGCGCCGCGTCGAGCATCGGCCCCGGTCCGGGCGCCTCGAGCGCGGGCGCCAGCATGCCGGCGGCGGCGTTCGTCGCCTGCATGCCCGTCTTGCCGTACTCCAGCAGCGTGACGCGCGCGCCGGCCTTCGCCAGCTCGTACGCGCACGCCAGCCCCACGATGCCCCCGCCGGCGATGACAACGTCCATGTCCGCAGTGTGTCTTGTGTCGCGTGTCGTGGGTAGTGGGTGGTGAGGTACGGAAGGCGTTGGGTGTGCCGGTGTTGAGGCCGCGCCAGGGATGCGCCAGGACAACTCGAAGCATGCGCAGCCGTCATCGGTTGCGATCTGGCTGACGGCTGATCGCTGAGAGCTGACGGCCTCGCGCTACCGCTGCTCGATCGGCTTGTAGCGGAGGTGGCGGGGGCCGGTGTACTCCAGCAGCGGCCGGATGAGGACGTTGTCGTCGTACTGCTCGAGGACGTGCGCGACCCAGCCGGGCATCCGGCCGACGGCGAACATGGGGATGAAGAGCTCGTCGGGGATGCCCAGCAGCGAATAGACGGCGCCGGCGTAGAAGTCGACGTTGGGGTAGATGCCCTTTGCCCGGTACGGCTCCATCGCTTTCTCGATCTGCTGCAGCACCTGGAACCAGCGGTCGTTGCCCAGCTTGTGGCCGAGGTCGCGGGCGACGCCGCGCAGCTCGGCCGCGCGCGGGTCCTCCGTCTTGTAGACGCGGTGGCCGAAGCCCATCACCTTCTCCCCCGCCTCGATCTTCTCGCGCACGTAGTCGATGGCGCGCTGCGGGTCGCCGATCTCCTCGACGGTCTTCTGCACCGCCTCGGCGGCGCCGCCGTGCAGCGGCCCCTTCAGCGTGGCGATGGCGGCGACGATGGCGGAGCCGATGTCGGCGGCGGTGCCGGCGGCGACGCGCGCGGCGAAGGTGGAGGCGTTAGAGCTGTGCTCGGCGTGGAGGATGAAGTCGAGGTCGATGATCTTCGCGTCGTCCGGCGAAGGCTCGCGGCCAAACATCATGTAGAGGAAGTTGGCGGCGTGTCCCAGGTCGTCGCGCGGCGTCACCGGCTCCAGCCCCTGGCGGACGCGGTGCATGGCGGCGACGATGGTCGCAACCTGCGCGATGAGGCGCACGCCGGCGGGCAGCGCTACCTCGACGGAGGCGTCTCGCGGGCTCTCGTCGAGGGCGACGGCGGCGGAGACGGCTGTGCGGAGGATGTCCATCGGGTGCGCGGCCTTCACCTGCTCGATGACGGCCATTACGGGCTCCGGCAGGCCGCGGGCGGCCTTCAGGCGCGCCTCGAAGTCAGCGAGTTGCGCGCGCGTCGGCAGCATGCCGTAGAGGAGGAGGTACGAGACCTCCTCGAACGTGGCGTGCTGGGCGAGGTCGTGGATGTTGTAGCCGCGGTAGACCAGCTTGCCCTCGTCGCCGTCGACGAGGGCGATGCGGGTTTCGTCGAGGACGACGCCCTTCAGGCCGGTGCCGATGTTGCTCATGCGGAGGCTCCTGACTCGTTCAGTATGGCCGCATGTGGAGGCGGCGGGAGATTCACGTGTCGAATCGAGACGATAGGCAGTCGCTATGCAGCCTAGCATGCGGGCGGCCGCGACCGTCGCGCGCGGACAGCCCGGCGGTCCGGCGCGCGACATAAGGCCGCGGTGCTGCTTCGATGGCCCCTCGACCTGGCCGAGTGGGCGTCAGGCGCCGCCGTATTGCTAGCGCAACTCATCGCTGTTACCATTTCCCCTGCGTGTCCGAGGGACCGCGAACGACATAGTTGGCTACAGCGCTCAGATAGCAGCGACCAAGGGCCTGGCTGGCAGTATCCGCGCACAGCGCGCGTATCTGCCGGGGGCCTTTTGCGTTGCCCGCTGAGGAATGGAGGATCGTCGTGGACGTGTGTAAACAGACCGGATTCTCGTAGCGGTTGGTACACCGGGTTTCGCCCGGGGCATTCCCACCCTGCCGGGCACGGGCAGGGGCGAAAGGAAGAGAGAATGCACGTAACGATCGACGGGTTCGGCGGAAACCCTGCTCAGCTCGGGGACATCGAGCTGGTCCGCCAGCTACTCGACCGGTATCCGGACGAAATCGGCATGACGAAGATCTCCGAACCGTACGTTCGGGAGTACTCAGGCGCGAAGCCGGAAGACTGGGGCGTCTCCGGCTTCGTCATCATCGCGGAGTCCCACATCGCCGTGCACACGTTCCCGGAGCACGGGCAGGTGTGGGTCGACGTCTTCTCCTGCAAGGGGTTCGACGAGACGCCGGCGATCGACATGATCGTCGAGGCGTTCAGCCTGCGGCACACGCGCGTGCACACGCTGGAGCGCGGCCTCGAGTACCCGCACAGCGTCGAAGGCAGCATCCCGCTGAACCGCATGGAGCGCCGCGAGGTGACCCCGGTCAGCGCCTAGGCGCGAAGGACACCATGCATCCGCTCTGAGGCGCCCGCTGGTCGCACCGGCGGGCGCCGTTCGTTGACGGGACGGACGTTGACGCGCCGTCCTACAATGTCTGCGCGAACCCGGGCGCGAGCATGCGCCGGGGAGAGGGCCGGAGGCGCCATGCCGGTGATCACCGTTTCGGGCAGCCTGGCGAGCGGCGCGCGCGAGATCGCGCAGGCGGTGGCGCGCGACATGGACCTCGGGTACGTGGACCACGAGATCCTGGTCGAGGCGGCGCGGGCGCTCGGGGTCAGCGTATCGGCAATCGAGAGCCGCGAGGAGCGGACGGGAGGGTTCGGCGAGCGCGTCGCCTCCGTGCTGCGCACGCTGATGGAGCGCTCGGCCGCGGCCGGGGTGGCGGACCCGGTGAGCGGCGGCGGGTTGGAGTCCGTGCTCGGGCGCACGTACGCGGAGGCGGCGGAGCTGGCCGCGGACGCGGGCGGCCTGGACGATGAGACGTACGTGCAGACGCTGAGCGCCGTCATCCGGGGCATCGCCGCGCGCGGCAGCGTGGTGATCCTGGGCCGCGGCTCGCAGGCCATCCTGCACGACGATCCGGACACGCTGCACGTGTACGTCGCGGCGCCGCGCGAGCTGCGCATCGAGAACCTGATGAAGCGCGAGGGCATCTCGCGCGAGGAGGCGGACAAGCGCATCAAGGCAAGCGACCAGAGCCGGCGCGCCTTCCACAAGCGCCTCTTCAAGATCGAGCCGGACGAGCCGCACGTCTACGACATCGGCATCAACGGCGCGCGCATCTCGGTGGAGACAGCGGCGAGGATCATCGAGATCGCGGCGACGCAGTTCGTGCCGCGCCCGGGCTGATGCCAGCAGCGCGTGCCGGCTGGATGCACCGTCATGTTGCCTGAGATCGCGGTCGTCGTGTTCGGGTACGGTGTGGGTTCGGCGCCGATCGCCTATCTGGCCGGCCGCGCGCGCGGCATCGACATCCGCGAGCGTGGCAGCGGCAACGTCGGCGCGTCGAATGTGTGGCAGAGCGTGTCGCGCGCGCTCGTCGTGCCGGTGGGGCTGGCGCAGATCGGGCAGGGGATGGCGGCGCCGGGGCTCGCGTGGCTGCTCGATATGGACGCCTGGGTGCAGGCGTGCGCGGCCGTCGCCACCGTCGTCGCGAACGACTGGAACCCCTGGCTGCGCTTCACGGGCGGCCGCGGCATCGGCCAGACCATCGGGGCGCTGATCGTGCTGGCGCCCTGGGGGCTGGCCGCCTTCATCGTCGTGTCCGTCGCGGGTGTGCTCGTGCGGGCGGTCCCGCAGGGCGTGGCCGCGG
>DATMAH010000049.1:0-3435 GCA_035583735.1 Dehalococcoidia bacterium | reverse complement strand
CGGCCACCGCCGTCGCCGGCGCCGACGGCGACGCACCCGCTGGCGGCGACGGGACGTCCTCGATCGCCTTGTCGGGCGCGCCCGCCGGTTCGGCGCAGCCCGCCAGGACGGCGAGCGCCAGGGCCAGCAGCGCGGGAGCGTACCGGCGCATGCGCCTCACAGCTCCAGCTCCATCGTCACCGCATCGACGACGAAGCCGGCGCGGACGAAGAGCTCCCGCGACGCCGCATCGTCGCCCGCCAGCGTGGCGCGCGCGCGGGCGCAGCGGTGAAGCGCCAGCGCCTCGCGTACGTGGCCCAGGAGCTGGAGCGCCGCATCGACGTGCCCCTCGGTGGACGCCAGGCGCTGCACGACGCCGACGTTCTCGCCGCCGCGCTCCAGCGTGACGGTGAACCACGCCCACGCCACGACGCGCCCCTCGTCAAGCGCGACGTACGCTTCGTGTCCGCGCTCCAGCAGCTCTGCCAGCGCGTGGCCCGCCGTCAGCGCGACGAGCGATCCGCCGCCGGACGCGCGCTCGATCTCCGCCACGGCATCAAAGTGCTCGCGCGACAGCGGGACGACCGTGATCGTGGCGTGCGGCATGCGGCGATTCTAGCAGCCCGTCGAGGGCTGCTCAGTCGAATTTCGCAAGCCGCGCGGAGAGGATGTTCGGGTGCTGGCGCAGCTCGTCGAGCACGTGCGGCGCCGGCTCGTCGTCCAGGCCCAGCACCATCAGCGCACGGCCGCGCACGCTCTCGCGCCCCAGGCTCATGAAGCTGATGTTGATGTCGTGGTCGCCCAGGAGCTTGCCGACGGCGCCCACCATGCCGGGCTGGTCCTGGTTCTCACACAGCAGCAGCCAGCCGCTGCCCGTCGGGATGTCGATGCCGCTGTCGAAATCGCCGATGGCGACGATGCGGGGGCCATCGTGCGCGTGCGTGCCGGCGACGCGCACCGCGCCCGACGACGTGTGGACGGCGACGCTGACCAGGTTCATGTAGTCCTCCGCCGGCGCCTTGCGCTCGACGATGCGCATGCCCCGGCTCTCGGCGATGAGCGACGCGTTGACGATGGTCACGCGCTCTTCCGTGATGCCGGAGAGCAGGCCACGGATGACGGCGGCTCGCAGCGCCGTCGTGTCGTGCTGGCCGATGGCGCCCATGTAGCCGATCTCGATGTTGTCGAGCTGGCCGGCCGTGAGCTGCGTCGCGAGCGACGCCACCTTCTCGGCGACGGAGACGTACGGCGCCAGCAGCGCCATCGACTCGGCGGCGATCATCGGTGCGTTGACGGCGTACTGGGCTGGCTGCCCGCGCAGGACGGCGAGGATCTGCTCGGCGACGTCGACGGCGACGCGCTCCTGCGCCTCGGCCGTGAGCGCGCCGAGGTGCGGCGTCACGATCACCTTCTCGTGGTGCAACAGCGGGTCGTCCGGCGCCGGCGGCTCCGCGGGGAAGACGTCGATCGCCGCGCCCGCGACGCGCCCCTCGTCGATCGCCCGCAGCAGCGCCGTGTAGTCGACGTGGTTGCCACGCGCCGTGTTGATCAGGCGCAGCGAGGGCCGGGCGCGCGCAAGCTCCGCCTCGCCGATCACCTGCCCCTTGGCCACCGTGTGGAGCGTGACGAAGTCCGCCCGCTCCATCAGCTCCTCAATGGACTCCGCGACCTCCACCCCCAGCATGGCGAAACGATCGGCCGCGACATACGGGTCGCGCGCGATCACATTCATGTCGAGCCCCTTCGCGCGACGCGCTACCTCCGACCCCACGTTCCCAAGCCCGACGATGCCGAGCGTCTTGCCCCGCACCTCGTAGCCGCGGAACTTCGAGCGGTCCCACTGCCCGCCCGTCACCGATGCGTGCGCCTGCGGGATGTTGCGCGCCAGCGCCAGCATCAGGGCGATCGCGTGCTCCGCGGTCGAGATCGTGTTGCCGAGCGGGGCGTTGACGACGAGGATGCCGCGCTCCGTGGCGGCGTCGACGTCGATGTTGTCGACGCCGATGCCGGCGCGGCCGATGACCTGGAGCTGCTTGCCGGCCTCGATGACCTCGCGCGTCACCTGCGTCTCGCTCCGGACGACGAGCGCGGCGTACTCGCCCACGCAGGCGACGAGGGCGTCGCGGGGCATGCCCGTGCGGACGTCGACCTCGCCGCCCCGCTGCAACAGGGCGACGCCGTCCGGCGTGATGGGGTCGGCAACGAGGATCTTGCGGGAGTCCATGCGATCGGGGTGAGGATAGCGGGGCGGCGGGCGTGGGGACAGCGGCCGCGCGTCCGCACACGCGGAATGCACGTGCGAACGACGGACGCTCCGGCAGGGCACGACCTACGCGTGGGCGACCGCCCGTGAGCAGGTCGCAGACTGTGCGATTAGGCCCCGGCGGCCACCGGCTGATAGCCGACGCGCGGCAGCGCCTGCTTGAGCGCGTCGAAGCAGGCCTGCAGGTCCTCCTGCGATACCAGCCCCAGGTGGCCGATGCGGAAGATCTTGCCGGTCAGCGAGCCCTGTCCGCCCGCGAGCACGGTGTTGTACTCGGTCCGCATCATCTTGTTCAGCGCCGGGCCTTCGACGCCGTCCGGCACCCACACCGCCGTCACCGTGTTCGACGCGTAGCGCTCGTCTTTCGCGAGAAGCTTCAGCCCCAGCGACTTCACGTTGTCGCGTGTGAACTGGCCGAGACGCGCGTGCCGCTCGTGGATCGCCGGCAGGCCTTCCTGGCGCAGCTTCGCCAGCGCGACGTCCATCGCGAAGTAGACGGAGACGGCGGGCGTCCACGGCGTCTGGCCCTTCTCCAGGTAGCTCTTCGCCTTCGTGTAGTCGAAGTAGTAGCGCGGGATGCGCGCCTTCGCGATCGCGTCCCAGGCGCGCGCGCTCACCGCCACCATCGACATGCCGGGCGGCACCATCCACCCCTTCTGCGAGCCGGTGAAGACGACGTCGAGGTCCCACTCGTCGATCGGCAGCGGCACCGAGCCGAGGCTGCTGATCGCGTCGACGAGGATGAGGATGTCCGGGCGCACCGCACGGACCGCCTTCGCGATCGCGCCCAGGTCGTTCGTCACGCCGGTCGATGTCTCGTTGTGCGTGACCATCACCGCCTTATACGACGGGTCCTTCTTCAGCGCGTCAGCGACCTGCTCCGGGTCCGCCGCCGTCCCCAGCTCGAACGACACCTTCTCGACGTCCACGCCGTAGGTCTGCGCGATGTCCGCGAACCGGTCGCCGAAGACGCCGATCGAGACGCAGAGCGCGCGGTCGCCCGGTGAGAGCGTGTTCACCACGGCCGACTCGATCGCGCCGGTGCCCGCCGACGTCAGCGTCAGGACGTCGTTCTTCGTCTGGAACAGCTCCTGCAGCCCGGTGGTGATGCGGGCGATGATCTCCGCGAACTCGGGGCCGCGGTGGTTGATCATCTGGCGCGACATCGCCTGCAGGACGTCGTCGGGGCAGGG
>DATMAH010000048.1:0-2283 GCA_035583735.1 Dehalococcoidia bacterium | reverse complement strand
CCCGTGCGCGGAGAAGATCGTCGTCGTGAAGTCGACCATCCACTACCGGGCAGCCTTCGAGCCCATCGCGCGCGCCATCCTGGAGGTGGACGCGCCGGGGCTCTCGTCCTCGAACCTGGCGCGGTTCCCCTTCGCACGCGTGCGGCGGCCGATCTTCCCGCTCGACGCGCCGTGAGGGGCCGCCGGCCGCTCGATCCCTGACGAGGAGAGCGCCGATGCCGCCTGCCGCCTTCACCGCCGCGGACTTCAAGGTGTTCGACGTGAAGGGCTTCCAGCCGCGCATGGCGGAGATCCGCGCGCGCGTCCGGCCGCGCCTGGAGGCGTTCGGCCACGCGCTGGCGCCGGCGGTCAGCCGCGCCACCGGCGGTCCGGCGTTCGCGCACGTCGCGCGGCACGCGCGGCGCACCGTGAACCCGCCGGACGACACCTGGGTGGCGTTCGGGCCCGACGCCCGCGGCTACAAGAAGCACCCGCACTTCAAGGTCGCCGTCTCGCGCCACTGCGTGCGCTTCCTGTTCGAGGTCGGCCCGGAGCACGCGGACAAGGCGCGCTGGGCGGCGGCGTGGCGCAAGAACGCCGCGAAGCTGGCGCCGGTGCTGCGGCGCGTCCGCGGGCTCGCCTGGTTCAAGAACGAGCACGACGAGCAGCCGACGGCGGCGTTCGCGGACCTGTCGCCGCAGCAGCTGATCGAGCTGGCCGACGAGCTGACGCGCACCCGCGACGGCCAGCTCGTGCTCGGCCGGGCCGTGCCCGCCGAGGAGGCCGCGCGCTGGAGCGAGGCGGAGTACCGGGCGGTCGCGCTCGAGACGTTCCGGGCGCTGGCGCCGCTGTACCGCCTGCCCACGTGATCCGCGCGGCCGTGGCCCCTTCCGAGCCGCCCGGCCCCGTGCTACCTTACGGCCACTTTTCGCGCAGGAGGCTCGCCGCGATGCACACCATCCGTGTTGCCCTGGCGCTGGTCCTCGTCGCCGTCCTGGCCGTCGCCGGCTCCGTGCCCCCGCCGGCCGACGCCCAGGGGCAGACCATCAAGATCGGCGTGCTCTACGACCACACCGGCCCGTTCTCGGCCGCCGGCTCGCTGAACTGCTGGCGGGGCGCGAAGATGATCATCGACTACGTCAACGAGCGCGGCGGCGTGCTCGGCAAGTACAGGATCGTCCAGGTCGACGGCGACAGCCAGTCGAAGGCCGAGGTGGCGATCAACGAGGCCGAGCGGCTGCTCAACGTCGAGAACGTCGACATCCTGGCGGGCATCTACTCCTCCGCGCACGCGGTGCCGCTCGCCGAGAAGGTCGACAAGCAGAAGAAGTTCCTCTGGATCACCACCGCGATCTCGTCGAAGGTGTTCGACGGGCGGAACCTCCAGTACACGTTCCGGCCGCAGGCCACCGGCACGCAGTTCGGCGAGCTGTCGGTGCAGTACATCAACGACTACGCGCAGGAGAAGCTCAAGAAGGCGCCGAAGGACCTGCGGCTGGCCATCATCCACGAGGACGGCGCGTACGGCGCGGACGTCGCGCTCGGCAACGAGATGCGCGCCAAGCAGCTGGGGCTCAACGTCGTCCTCAAGGAAGGCTACTCGATCAACGCCCCGGACCTGTCGTCGCTCGTCACCAAGCTGCGGGCCGCCCGTCCGGACGTGATCTTCCACACCGGCTACAATCCGGACATCTCGCTGTTCCTGCGGCAGGCCAAGGAGCAGGGGCTGCGGATGCGCGCGTACATCGGCCACGGCGCCGGGCACAGCCAGCTGGACAAGCTGAAGGAGGCGTTCGGCAAGGACGTCGAGTTCTTCCACACGCTGGACCCGATCGCCTCGCAGCTGCTCGACCCCAAGAAGCTGAAGCCGGGCGTGGGCGAGATGACGGCCGAGATGGTGAAGCGCTACAAGGCCTTCGAGCCGAACATCGCCCCCGCCGCGATCGCGCCGCACGTGTCGATGGGCTTCAACAACATGTGGGTCCTGCTCAACGACGTCCTGCCGCGGGCCATCCAGAAGCACGGCGGGTGGTCGCCGGACGCCCTGGCCAAGGCGGCTCGCGAGACGGACATCCCCGACGGCGGGACGATGCAGGGGTACGGCGTGAAGTTCTATCCGCCCGGCCACCGGTTCGCCGGTCAGAACGAGCGGGCCTTCCCGGCGGTATTCCAGGTCATCGAGGGGAAGTTCGAGCTGGTCTACCCCAGGAGCGTCGCGACCGCGCAGCCGGTGCTGCCCCTGCCGGCCTCGTCGCCGTTTGCGGCCAGATAGAGGCGACGGAGGGGGCCGCGGCGGCCCCCTCC
>DATMAH010000047.1:0-13344 GCA_035583735.1 Dehalococcoidia bacterium | reverse complement strand
CCGCCGCGACGGAACCAGGCGGCGACGAGACGCCCGCCGCGGACGAGACACCGGCGGCCGACGAGACGCCCGCGGACGGCGCTTCCGCCACGGTGAGCGTAGCGGAGACGGATCTGGGCCAGGTGCTGGTCGGCCCGAACGGCCTGACGCTCTACACGTTCGACAACGACACGCCCGGCAGCGGCGCGTCCGCCTGCAACGAAGGCTGTGTCGCGGCGTGGCCGCCGCTCACCGCCGAAGGTGAGCCGACGGCGGGCGAGGGCGTGACCGGCGAGCTCGGCACGATCACGCGCGCCGACGGTGACACGCAGGTGACCTACAACGGCGCGCCGCTGTACTACTACGTGCAGGACCAGGCGCCGGGCGACACCACCGGCGACGGCGTCGGCGGCGTCTGGCACGTCGCGACGCCCTGAGCCAGGCAACCTGACAAGAACGTCGTCGAGGGAGGCGGCCAGCCGCCTCCCTCGTGCGCACCGCCGCCGCGCCACGCTGCGCACCTACGGTATCCAGGGCGCCGTACCCCTATACTCGCCCCGTGGGCATCGAACCGGACGAAGAGGCAGGGTTGCGGGCGTTCGCGCTGCAGGTGGAGGCATACGCGGGCGCGCAGTATCCAGAGCGCCCGACGGCCGTCGTCCGGGCCGGCGCCCGCGTGGCCGTGGCGGAGGTGCTGGCGGCGTGGCGCGAGCAGGAGCGTATCGGCTTCCGTGTGCTGCTGGAGAACGGCGAGCGCGGCTTGCTGTATTATGTGCCGGAACTCGACCTCTGGTCCGGAGTGGTGGGCGATGCTCCGGACCTCGCGAGGACACTTCGGAGGAGGCACGCAGACCCCGCCGGCGACGGCGCGGGCACCTCATGACCGACGGCGTAACGCATCGCGGCAATATCTCGCAGCACGTCCAGTCTCTTCCTTCGTCCGGCATCCGCCGCTTCTTCGACCTGCTCGCCAGCATGGATGGCGTCATCTCGCTCGGCGTGGGCCAGCCGGACTTCGTGACGCCCAACCACATCCGGAACGCCGCCATCCGCAGCATCGAGGACGGCGAGACGTACTACACGTCCAACTACGGCCTCGTGGAGCTGCGGGCCGCCATATCGCGGCACCTCAACCACCTCTACGGCGTCCACTACGACCCCGGGACCGAGATCATCGTCACGTCGGGCGTCTCGGAGGGGCTGAACATCGCGCTGGAGGCGATCCTGGACCCCGGCGACGAGGTGCTGAGCCCGGACCCCGGCTACGTCGCCTACCTGCCGTGCGTGCTCATCGCCGGCGGCACGTTCATCCAGGTCCCGACCCGCGCCGGCGACGGCTTCACCCTCCACCCTGAGGAGATCGAGCGCAGGATCACGCCGCGCACCAAAGCGCTGCTCCTGGGCTATCCCGCGAATCCGACCGGTGCCGTGATGACCCGCGACGTGCTGCTCGCCGTCGCGAAGATCGCCGAGCAGCACGACCTGTTCGTCATCTCAGACGAGATCTACGACCGGCTGGTGTACGGCACGGAGCACGTCTGCTTCTCGTCGCTGCCCGGCATGCGCGACCGCACGATCCTGCTTGGCGGCTTCTCGAAGGCGTACGCGATGACGGGGTGGCGGCTCGCCTACACCTGCGCGCGTGGCGAGCTGACGGAAGCGATGATGAAGGTGCACCAGTACGTGATGATGTCGGCGCCGACGCCGGCACAGTTCGCCGCGCTAGAAGCGCTGCGAAACGGCGAGGAGGACGTTCGCGGCATGGTGGCCGAGTACGACAGGCGACGCCAGCTCGTCGTGTCGCGGCTGAACGCCATGGGGCTGCCCTGCCCGGAACCACGCGGGGCGTTCTACGCGTTCCCGCACATCGGCAGCACCGGCATGAACGATGAGACCTTCGCCGAGCGGCTGCTGATGGAGCAGCGCGTCGCCGTCATCCCCGGGTCAGCGTTCGGTGAGGGCGGCGCCGGCCACGTCCGCATCTGCTACGCGAACGAGTACGACCGTCTGGCGGAGGCGATGGACCGCATGCAGGAGTTCGTCGCCCGCCACCAGGTCGCTTCGAAGTAACGCCCCCCACGCTTAAGGGTCCGTTCACCCCCGTTAACCGCGCGATAATGCCACGCAGTTACCGTACAGCCATGAACACGCGCACGCACGTCGAACGGGTCACGCGGCGGACGCTGCGGCGCATCGTCCGGCCGCCGGGCGGGCCCTCGGGTTCTCCCACGCTCGACGCCGCCCACGCACCTGCGTCCGCACGGCAGGCCGCACGCCCAGCGCCGCCGGCAAGGCGCGCCCTGCCTCGATAGCCCTCCCTCAGCCTGCCCGCGCGACGCGGGCATCCCTCCCAGGAGAGCCACGCCTGCCCAGCGTGGCTCTCCCCGCGTTGTTGACCTTCAAGGGCGATGCACGCCCGTGTAACAGTTCAGAAGCACCGCGGAGGCGGCGCGCGCGCCATACTGCAAGCGTGAACCGGGCGAGAAGGGGACGGGCCAGATGAGATCGTTCAGCCACTTTGCGATGGGCTTCCTGGGGGTGCTGGCAGGCGCCGCGCTCGTCAGCGGCATCGTCTGGGCGACAGACGACGATGCGTCGCCGGGTACCGTGCCCGCCAACACCAGCCAGCCCGTCAGCGACAACCACTCGAACACCGGCCAGGCCGTCACCAGCGATTTCACGGAGCTGTACTCGCGCGTACGAGACTCGGTCGTGCGCATCACCACCGGCGGCGACGCCGGCGACATCTTCGGCGGGCCGCGCGATGGCCTTGGCTCCGGCATCGTGCTGGATGAAGACGGGCACATCCTGACGAACTACCACGTCGTGCGCGGCTTCGACGAGGTCAGCGTCACCTTCGCCGACGGCACCGTGGTCAGCGCAGAGGTCGTGGGCACGGACCCCGGCAACGACGTGGCCGTCGTGCGTGCGGACGCCGGCAGCGACCTGCTACAGCCGGCGACCCTGGGCGATTCGAGCGGCGTGAAGATCGGGGAGTTCGTAGCCGCGATCGGCAGCCCGTTCGGGCTGGACGGCACGTTCACGACGGGCGTGGTCAGCGGGCTGAACCGCACATTGCCCTCGAGCGCGGACGGCCGGCCGATCCGCGGGCTGCTGCAGACGGATACGGCGGTGAACCCGGGCAACTCCGGCGGCGCGCTGTTCAACATGCGCGGCGAGGTCATCGGCATCAACACCGCGATCGAGAATCCGGGTGGCGGCGGCTTCGCGGGCGTCGCCTACGCTGTGCCGATCAACACGCCGAAACGCTTCCTCACGCAGCTCGTCGCCGGCGAGACGATCGAGCACGCGCGGCTGGGCATCAGCGGACAGACGCTGCCGCGGTCCGAGGCCGAACGCCTCGGAGTCGAGCACGGCGTAGCGGTGGCGACGGTGGAGCCGGGTAGCGCGGCCGACGACGCCGGCCTCCGGCCCGCGGACGGCAACGACGCCGACGTCATCCTCGAGATCGATGGCCAGCCGATGGAGACCTTCGAGGCGCTTGCCGACTACATCGACTCAAAGAACGTGGGCGACGAGGTGACGATCAAGGTGCTGCGGGACGGCGAGGAGATCGAGCTGAAGGCCACGCTGAAGAGCTGGGACTCGACCGCATAGGCAGCCGCGGTCGGTAATCCAAGAAGACGGGGAGGACGCTGGCGCGGCCTCCCCGTCCGAGTTGCAGAGACATCGCCTGGCCTACGGACGCGCCAGCCCCGACGTCACCGGCTTGTACGCGGGCCGCGCGTTCTCGAAGCGCTCGATCTCGTCCGCCGCCTGCAGCGTGAGGCCGATCTCGTCAAGGCCGTTGAGCAGCATGTGCCTCACGAACGGGTCGACATCAAAGTGGCGGACCTCACCGTTGCCGAGCTGCACCGTCTGCGACTCAAGGTCGACTTCGATTTCGAACGCGCCCGGGGCGTCCTCGGCGCGCGCGATGAGGCGGTCGCAGTCCTCCTGCGGGAGGACGACGGTGAGCAGCCCGATTTTCGCGCAATTGTTGCGGAAGATGTCCGCGAACGAGGGCGCGATGATCGCCTTGAGTCCCATCTCCTGCAGGCCCCACGGCGCGTGCTCGCGCGAGGAGCCGGAGCCGAAGTTCGGGCCGGTGACCATGATCGGCGCGCCGTCGTAGCGCTTGTCGTTCAGCACAAAGTTGGGGTCCTTGCGCCACTCCTCGAACGCGAACTGGCCGAATCCGGTGCGCTCGATGCGCTTCAGGTGACGCGCCGGCATGATCTGGTCCGTATCGACATCGGCCCGGGCGAGCGGCACCACCTTGCCGCGTATGCGCTTCACGGGCTCCATCAGTCCATCCTCCACTCGCGGATATCGACGAAGTGGCCGGCGATCGCCGCCGCCGCCGCCATCTGCGGGCTGACGAGATGCGTCCGTCCGCCGCGGCCCTGCCGGCCCTCAAAGTTGCGGTTCGACGTGGACGCGCAGCGCTCGCCGGGCAGCAAGATGTCCGGGTTCATGCCCAGGCACATCGAGCACCCCGCCTCCCGCCACTCGAAGCCGGCGTCCAGGAAGATGCGGTCGAGCCCCTCCTGCTCGGCCTGCGCCTTCACCAGCCCCGAACCGGGCACCACCATGGCGCGCACGGACGGAGCCACCTTGCGGCCGCGGATGACGGACGCTGCCGCGCGCAGGTCCTCGATGCGGCCATTGGTACAGGAACCGATGAACACACGGTCGATCGGGATGTCCTCGATCGCCGTCCCGGGCTTGAGGTCCATGTAGGCCAGCGAGCGCTCCGCGAGCTCGCGCGTGCGCTCGTCGGCGAAGGATGCGGGGTCCGGCACGCGCGACTTCACGCTGACGCTTTGCGCGGGCGTCGTGCCCCAGGTGACGGTGGGCTCGATGTCCTCGCCGCGCAGCTCCACGTAGCGGTCGAACTCGGCGTCCTCGTCCGTCGGCAGCGTGCGCCACCAGTCGAGCGCCGCCTCCCAGTCGCGGCCCTTCGGCGCGAGCGGGCGGCCCTCCATATAGGCGAACGTCGTCTCATCCGGCGCGACGAGCCCGGCGCGCGCGCCCCCCTCGATCGACATGTTGCAGACGGTCATCCGGCCCTCCATCGAGAAGGAGCGGATGACGTCGCCGCGATACTCGATCACGTGGCCGATGCCACCGGACACGCCGATCTTCTGGATGATGGCCAGGATGACATCCTTGGGCGTGATACCGGCGTGCAGCGAGCCGTTCACCTCGACGGACATCGTCTTCGGCTTTGCCTGTGGCAGCGTCTGCGTGGCCAGCACGTGCTCGACCTCGGAGGTGCCAATGCCAAACGCCAGCGCGCCGAAGGCGCCGTGCGTCGAGGTGTGGCTGTCGCCGCAGACGATGGTCATCCCCGGCTGCGTCAGCCCCTGCTCCGGGCCGATGATGTGGACGATGCCCTGCCGCCGGTCCGTATGCATGAACAGCGGCACGCCGAACTCCTCGCAGTTGCGGCGGATCGCCTCCACCTGCGCGACGGACAGCGGGTCCGGCCACGGCTTGTCGCGGTCGGCCGTCGGCACGTTGTGGTCGACCGTGGCGAGCGTGAGGTCGGGCCGGCGCACCCTGCGCCCGGCGAGCCGCAGCCCCTCGAACGCCTGCGCCGACGTCACCTCATGGACGAGGTGGAGGTCGACGTAGAGCAGGTCCGGCTTCCCCTCTTCGTGGCGGACGACGTGCGCATCCCAGATCTTCTCCGATAGTGTCCTTGCCATCTGTCACTCCGGCCAATCATCTCTCATGAACGATCAAGTCATCGATGCGGAGGAACCGCGGTACCGGACGCCTCCTCAAACTCACCAGTTCCCCCGCCTCCCGCAGCAGGTCGACCCGCCTCATCGCTCTATCGTTGCCGAGGATCGCGCTGCAGCCCGACGTGATGGCCGTGGCCACCACCAGCGCGTCCGGCGTCTTCAGATTGGACCTGGCACGGACCTCCGCCCCTATCGCGATCGTGTCGGCATCGATCTCCGCGCTGCCCACGTTCTCGACGCCTTCGGTCAGTTCCATCACGCGATGGAGTTCGCGCGCGTCCTCCGACCGTAACGCGCCCACCATCAGTTCCAGCTTTACGATGGCGGGTATCACGGCCTCGATGGCACCATCGACCGCTAACGTCAGCACTTCTCGCATCAACGGCCCGCGCACCGGGTCGCCCGTCAGGAAGTACAGGAGCCCGTTCGTGTCGAGCGCCACCCGGTACCCGATCAGTTCGAGCAGCCTGTCACCCGTCACGCATCGCGATCCCAGCTCTCCCGCTCACGCCGGACGTAGGCGTCGACAGCGCGCGCGGTGCCCCATTCCGGGACGGCCGTGCTCCCGTACAGCCGCTCCAGGGCCTTGCGCCCCTCCAGCCGCTTTCGGGCGGTCAGCGTATCTCCCCATGCCAGCATTTGAAGCTCATCTCCCGGCTTGAGCCCCAGCGCCCGCATGAGCGCGACCGGCAGCGTGATCTGGTTCTTCGCGCTGATCCTGGCCGTCGCAAGCGGCGCTGCCGCGTCTGGCACCTCGGCCCGGTAGGCCAGCGCCGCCTCGGCCACCTTTGGCCGCCGCACCCCTCGCCTTCGCTCTCCATCGGCCATCGCACACCTCCGCGTCTACCCTAGCACCCTTTGGGCCCAAAAGTAAAGGCGGCGGCTCATTTTCCTTTACCACAGGCCTACGGATTCGTGCGCACCTCCGTGTCCTGGCGCCGCTGCACCGAGAGCATGCGGTTCAGCGCGTTCATGTACGCCTTCGCCGAGGCGACGATGATGTCCGTATCGGCGCCGCGGCCGACGTAGCTGCGGCCGTTCCCCTCGACGCGGATGGTCACCTCGCCCTGTGCGTCGATGCCCTCCGTGACGCTCTTGACATGGAACTCCGTCAGCTCGTTCGGGATATCGACGATGCGGTTGATGGCGCGGTACACCGCGTCCACCGGGCCGGTGCCGATCGCCGCGTCGGCGCGGACCGAGCCGTCCGGGCACACGAGACGCACCGTCGCCGTGGGCGACGCGTGGTCCCCGCACGACACCTGCACGAAGTCCAGGCGGTACACCTCGGAGGCCGTGCGCAGCTTGTCGGCGACGAGCGCCTCGAGGTCGCGGTCGTCGATCTCCGCCTTCTTGTCGGCCAGCTCCTTGAACGCCATGAACGCGCGCGAGAGCTCTTCCTCGGTCAGCTCGTAGCCCAGCTCCTCCAGTCGCGCCTTGAAGCCGTGGCGGCCGGAGACCTTGCCGAGCACGATCTCGCCGCCGCCCGACGGCCAGCCGATGTCCGCCGCGTTCATGATCTCGTACGTCTCGCGCATCTTCAGGATGCCGTCCTGGTGGATGCCGGACTGGTGCCGGAACGCGTTGGCGCCCACGATCGCCTTGTTCGGCTGCACCGTCATGCCAGTCAGCGTCGAGACGAGGCGGCTGGTCTTGTACAGCTCCTTCGTGTTGATGTTCGTCTCGATGCCGAAGAAGTCCTTGCGCGTCTTCAGCGCCATCACGACTTCCTCGAGCGAGGCGTTGCCCGCCCGCTCGCCGATGCCGTTGATGCACGTCTCGACCTGCCGCGCGCCCGCTTTCACCGCCGCCAGCGAGTTGGCGACGGCGAGCCCCAGGTCGTTGTGACAGTGGACGGAGATGCGCGCCTTATCGATGTTCGGGACGTTGTTCATGATGTCCCGGATGAACTCCGCGAACTCCTCCGGCACCGTGTAGCCGACGGTGTCCGGGATGTTCACCGTAGTGGCGCCCGCGGCGATGCACTGCTCCAGCATCCAGTACACGTAGTCGCGGTCGCTGCGCGTGGCGTCCATCGGGCTGAACTCGACGTCGCCGCAGTATCCCGCCGCGCGCGCCACCATGCTGCGCGCCATCTCCAGCACCGTCTCCTTGTCCTTCGCGAGCTGGTGCATGATGTGGATGTCGCTGCTGGACAGGAAGACGTGAATGCGCGGCGCGACGCCCACCTTCACGGCCTCCCAGCACGCGTCGACGGCGTCGGCGTCGGCGTGCGCGAGGCCGGCGACCTGCGAGTTCTTGATCTCACGGGCGATCGCCTGCACCGCCTCGAAGTCTCCGGGCGACGTCCTCGGAAAGCCCGCCTCGATGATGTCGACGCCCAGCTTCTCGAGCTGGCGCGCGATCTCCATCTTGTCCGATGTCGTGAGCGCCACGCCGGGCGACTGTTCGCCGTCGCGGAGCGTCGTATCGAAGAAGCGTACTGTGTTATCCATCGTGGTCCTCCATCGCCCACTCCTGGGCGTTCGTCGTACGAGACTCCTGCCGCGGCCCTCCGATCACCGAGCGGCGATCGAGGGCCGTAGAAGTGTGAGCGACAGCAGCACGTCGCGCTCAGGCCACATCGTCATCCTCGCAGGTCCCATCGTCCTTCACCGCTTCCACGCTCCACCCGTCGCCCTCCAGCGTCGCCACGTACACGCGCGTGTGGGCGTCGAACGGCGTCTCGTTGACCACGTAGCGGAACTCCACGCAGATGCGCGCGTCGGCATCGCCGCTCTCCAGCGGCCGGATGCCCTGCGAGCCAACAGCCCGCACGTTCTGGCCCTGCGGGAGCTGTGCGGCGGCCCGCTCCTGCTCCCAGTACTGGGCCACGACGCTCGCCGCCGCGCCCTGGTACTTCGCCGGGTCGTCATCGTCGCCCCCGCACGCGGACGCAACCGCCAGCACGGCGGCGAATGCGGCGGACCCGATGCATACGCGTACCAGCCTCACGGACGCCTCACCGGCTCCTCTTCAGCCACGCCATCATGCCGCGCAGCTCGGCGCCAACTTCCTCGATGGGGTGCTCGGCGTTGAGACGCCGCAGCGCGTTGAAACTGGGCCTGCCCGCCTGGTTCTCGAGGATCCACTCCCGGGCGAAGGAGCCGTCCTGGATCTGGCGCAGCACCTTCCGCATGTTGTCCTTCACGTGCTCGTCGACGACGACGGGGCCGCGCGTATAGTCACCGTACTCCGCCGTGTCGCTGATCGAGTAGCGCATGTACTCCATGCCGCCCTCGTACATGAGGTCGACGATGAGCTTCAGTTCGTGCATGCACTCGAAGTACGCCAGCTCCGGCTGGTAGCCCGCCTCCGTCAGCGTCTCGAACGCGCTCTTCACCAGCGACGTGACACCGCCGCACAGGACCGACTGCTCGCCGAAGAGGTCCGTCTCCGTCTCCTCCTTGAACGTCGTCTCCAGCACGCCGCCGCGCGTCGCCCCGATGCCCTTCGCGTAGGCGAGGGCGATCTGCTTCGCGTTCTCGCTGGCGTCCTGGTGGATGGCGATGAGCGCCGGCACGCCGCCGCCCTCGGTGTAGACGCGGCGGACGAGGTGGCCGGGGCCCTTCGGCGCCACCATCGTGACATCGACATCCTGCGGCGCGACGACCTGCCCGTAATGCACGTTGAAGCCGTGCGCCCACATCAGCATCTTGCCGGGCTTCATCGCGTCGGCGATGTGCGCGTCGTAGACCTCCTTCGCCACCTGGTCCGGCGTGAGGATCATGATGATGTCCGCCTGCTCGGCGACTTCGCGGACGGTGCCGGCGCGGAGGCCCGACTCCTCTACGGCCTTCCACGACTTCGAGCCGGGGTACAGGCCGACGACGACGTCGCAGCCGCTGTCCTTCAGGTTCAGCGCGTGCGCGTGCCCCTGGCTCCCGAAGCCGATGACGCCGATCGTCTTGCCCTTGAGCAGGCCGAGGTCGGCGTCCTTGTCGTAGTACATCTGTGGCATTCGATTCTTGTCCTGTCCGTCTCCGCGTGGATCCCCACGATTCCCGGTCGCTGCTCTGTTAGATCAGGCTCCCCAGCTTCGGCTTGCCTTCGCCGGCGGAGCGGAAGTGGCGCTCGTTGCCGTTGGTGGACGGCGCGACGACGGTCTGCGTGCCGCCGCGCACCATGGCCACGCGCCCCGTCCGCACCAGCTCCCGCACGCCGAACGGCTCCAGCATCGAGAGCAGGGCGTCGATCTTCTCCTCGTTGCCTGTGGCCTCCAGCACGAGCGAATCGGTGCCCACGTCGACGATGTTGGCGCGGAACATGTTGCCGATCTCGATGATGGCGCCGCGGTCCTCGCGAGCGGCGTTCACCTTGATCAGCGCCAGTTCACGGGCGACGACCTTCTCCTCGGAGACATCCGAGACCTTGACGACCTCGATCACCTTGAAGAGCTGCTTCGTCACCTGCTCGATGTCGTGCGCCGCGCCGTCGACGGTGAACGTCATGCGCGACAGGCCCGGCGTCTCGCTGTGGCCGACGGTGAGGCTCTCGATGTTGAAGCCGCGCTGGCGCCACTTGCTGGCGATCTTGTTGAGGACGCCCGGCCGGTTCTCGACCAGCGCCACGATGGTGTGCAGTCTTCCCTGTGTCATCGTGCGTACTCCGGCTGCTTCACGGGCGGCTGCTCGATCGTCTCCGACAGGCTGACGCCCGGCGGCATCATGGGGTAGCAGTCCTCCACCTCATCCACCTGGAAGTCGATGACGACGGCGCCCGGGTGCCGCAGCGCCGCCTCGATCGACGACTCCACCATCGCCTTGTCGCTGACGCGCATGCCCTGGATGCCCATGGCTTCGGCCAGTTTCACGAAGTCCGGCTGGAACATGCGGACCGACTGCTTGTTGCCGTTGTAGAAGCGGTCCTGCCACTGGCGCACCATGCCCAGGTAGTTGTTGTTGATGATGGCGAACTTCACCGGCAGCTCGTACTCCGTGCAGAGCGCCAGCTCCTCCAGCGTCATCTGGAAGCCGCCGTCGCCGCAGAACGACCACACGACGTCGTGCGGACGCGCGATCTGCACGCCGATCGCTGCCGGCACCTCGAAGCCCATGGTGCCCAGGCCGCCGGACGTCACAAACGAGTACGGGTTATCGCCCCAGAAGTACTGCGCCGCCCACATCTGGTGCTGGCCGACGCCCGTCGCGTAGTACGCGTTCGGGCCGGACAGCTCGTAGATCTTCTTGATCACGTACTGCGGCAGCAGCTTGTCCGTCTCCGGGATGGCGATCGACGGGTGCTCCTCTCGCATCCGGCGGAACCAGGCGCGCCACTCGTCGTGCCGCGCCGGCTTCACCTGCGGAACGAGCTGCTTCAGCACCGCCTTCACGTCTCCCACGATCGGCACGAACGTCTTCACGTTCTTGCCGATCTCGGCCGGGTCGATGTCGATGTGGACGATCTTCGCCTTCGGCGCGAAGTCCTTGAGCGCGCCCGTGACGCGGTCGTCGAAGCGCATGCCGATGCCGAGGAGCAGGTCGCACTCCTGGATGCCGATGTTGTTCCAGTACATGCCGTGCATGCCGGGCATGCCCTGGTACAGCTCGTGCGATCCGGGGAAGCCGCCGATGCCCAGCAGCGTCGTGATGACGGGGATCTGCGCCTTTTCGGCCAGCTCCTTCAGCTCGTCGGCGGCCCGCGCGATGACGACGCCGTGGCCGGCGATGATCAGCGGCCGCTGCGCCTCGTCGATCGCCTGGGCGGCGCGCCGCACGAGCGCCGGGTCGGCTTCGATCGTGGGGTGGTAGCCCGCCAGCTCCACGCGGTCGGGGTACTTGAACTCGGCCATCTGCTGCTGCACGTCGCGCGGGATGTCGACGAGCACCGGCCCGGGACGCCCCGTCGTCGCGACGTGGAACGCCTCGGCGATAGCCGGCGCGATGTCGTCGACGTCGAGCACGAGCTGGTTGTGCTTCGTGATCGGGATGGTGATGCCCGTGATGTCGGCCTCTTGGAAGCCGTCGCGGCCGATGAGCCACGAGACGACGGCGCCCGTGATGCACACGAGCGGCACCGAGTCCATCCAGGCGTTCGCGATGCCGGTGACCAGGTTCGTGGCGCCGGGGCCGGACGTGGCCCAGACGACGCCAGCCTTGCCGGTGATGCGCGCGTACGCGTCGGCGGCGTGGGCCGCGGCCTGCTCGTGCCGGACGAGGATGTGGCGGATATCGGGGTACTTCGGCAGCGCGTCGTACATCGGCAGGTTCGCGCCACCGGGGTAGCCGAAGATGGTATCGACCCCCTCCTTGCGCAAGCATTCGAGGATGATCTCTGCGCCGTTAAGCTTCGTCATGGCCTCTCTCCTGGCGGTACCCGCCGGGCGGGTGCATCTGTCACGGATGGCTGTTGCGTCCGTCCCCTCATCGTCGTTGCGTTCGTCGTCCGGGGGACGTCAGCGAAGAAGGATCCCGAGCACAAGCAGGAGCAGGCCCGCGAGCACCGGGACGCCGGATACTACGGCGCGGCCGCGGCGCTGCCACGGGGATGTGGGCGCCCCGACCGGTGTGACCTCCAGGGGAGATGCGTAGCGGTTCATCGTCCTCAGTATCGGCAGCAGCGCCGGCTACAAAAAAACCCGCCCACAAAGGGACGGGAGCCATGGCCCGCGGTGCCACCCTTCTTTCCACCCCTGCGGGTGGACTCTCGGAGCGATATAACGGTCGCGCCCGGCCGGGGCTACTGGAGTTCGCCCCAACGGCTCTGCGCCGAGTTCCGCCCGCCCATGCCGCCGGTTCGCACCGCCACCGGCTCGCTGAGGCTGGATTCGAGCGTACTGCTGCGCTTCCTCGCCTGCTATCGACGCGAAGTATAGGGCGGGCAGGCACGGGGTGTCAAACGAGCCGCGTGCCGTGTAGATGGGCAGTGAACCACGGGCCGGCAGAAGAACGGGACGGATGCCCGCTGGCGCCCCCGTCTGCTCGCGAGGGCCCTGGTCAGTCAGCCGAGGGGAGGACCTTGGGCTGCATGAGCTCCATGGGCTGCCCGTTGTAACGCAGGTCGATGGCGCCGGGCTTGATGCAGAGCGCCTCCACCGCGCCGTCCGCGGAGGCATAGCGCTTGCCGAGCTGGATCTCGCCGGCTCCGGAGCCGCCCGCCGGCGGGCCGTCTTCCTTCAGATTGAGCGGGGTGTCGCCGTCAGTCAGCGTGCCATCGCCACCCTTGGTGACGATCAGCTCGGCGCCGCTCGCCGCCACGTATCGCTTGCCCGTCTGCGCTGGCATCTCGGTTCCCCTCCCGTCGTTCACTCGTTCTCAATGCACGAGACGTGTCCATTCGAACACGTCCCGGGGGCGAAAGTCTAGGTACGGCGCTTTTCGTGCGTCAAGCGCCATCCGCTGCGCCGCCATCGGCCGGCGCCTCGCCGTCGCCAGGCGCGGCCGGTGGCACCGGCGTCGCCTCCGCATCGCCACCATCACCACCGTCAGCGCCGCCGCCCGCTTGCACGATGAGCGTGCCGAACATCTGCGGGTGGACGTCGCAGTGGTAGTAGTACTCGCCGGCGGCGAGCGGCCCGAACTCGAGAGTCTGGGTGACGACGCCGTTCTCGAGCGGCGTTTCAGCCAGGCGGTCACCCTCAGGGCCGTCCGGGCTGCTGAAGAGCACCCAGTTG
>DATMAH010000046.1:0-12764 GCA_035583735.1 Dehalococcoidia bacterium | reverse complement strand
GATACCTCCGGCAGATGCTCTGCCTGGTAGTGGTGGGCGGCCTGCATCAGGAGGTACGTGCCGCAGGGGACGGTGCCGGAGATCGGTGGCCAGAGGAAGGGCGATGTCTGCAGCAGGGACGTCGCCGGTACGCGCTCCGCGGTGGCGACGAGCTCCTCGAACACCCTGTCGGACTCCGCGAGCAGCTCCGACCACGACCGCTCGCGCGCTTCCGCCATGCGCACGGCGTTGAAGGTGTCGATCGAGCCGTAGCGCGCGATGCCCACGGGGTAGCCGCTGAGCGACATGATCGCCGGTTCGCGCGAGCCGCCGTCGATCTCCTCCAGCGCACGCGCGGTCCAGCGCTCCCACGCCGTGATGTGCCCGACGAGCTCCTTCAGCGAGCGCCCGTCGTCCGTCCACGGCGCCGACGCCTGCTCCCCGTCGACGTCCTGCACCTCGCGCATGAAGCTGAAGCGGCACGACCGCAGGATCTCGATGAGCCGCCGCTTCTGCGCTTCGGCATCCATGCGTAGCGCGACGCGCAACTCGTCGACGAGCGAGAAGGCGGCGGCTGGCGACTCCATGGCGGCGGCCGGGGCCGGCGGCTCGATGGCGAAGGGAGCGGGCACCGCGCGCACCTCGACGGTCGTGCGGTCGTCCGGTCCGTCCGCGGCGGCGCCGGCCAGCGGCTTGCGGCTGTACACCACGATGCTCTTCGGCAGGATGCGGTTGCCGATGTCGTCGAGCGCGGACACGATGCGTGACTGGCGCGAACGCTGCGAGTCGAGCAGCCGCCGGAGCCGCGACGTGATCGGCCCCTGCTTGCCCCAGTCGCTCCAGAAAGCGATGTGCGAGAGCCAGTATGCCGTCTCGAGCGAATGCCTGTAGCGGACGGCGTACGGCTCCAGGCCCGCGTCGCGCAGCAGCCGCACGATGGCGCGGCGCTCGTAGATGCGGACGTGGCCGCCGGCGTGCGTGCGGTAGTTCGCCGAGAGCTTCCAGAACAGCTTCTCCGACCACTCGTCCGGGACGCTGACGGCGAGGATGCCGCCGGGCTTCAGCACGCGCACCAGCTCGCGCGCCAGCACGGCGTCGTCGTCGACGTGCTCCAGCGTCTCGGTGCAGATGACGCGGTCGAAGGCGCCGGACTTGAAGGGCAGCCGCTCACCGGCTGTCTGGAGCCAGTGGACGCGCGCCTTCACCTCGCCGCGGCGGCGCATGATCTCCAGCAGGTAGCGGCCGACGCGCATGTCGTCGCGCGACATGTCGGCGCCGATGACGTTGGCGGGCCGCCTGGCCAGCTCGAGGACATGGCGTCCGGTGCCGCACCCGAGGTCGATCACCTTGTCGGTGGGGCGGATGTCCAGGAGCGCCGGATCGATCGATTGGAATCTGTCGAGCGTGGAACCCATCGCGCGCCATAGTACCCCCACGCACCCCGCCCGGAGTAGCACGCGACGTAACGATCGGCGTCAGTTCACGCGGCGGGTGAGCCGGGTGGCGAAGAAGTACTGTGGCGCCGGCCGTCCTCGAACGACATGAAGACCGGCTGATAGACGCCGGTGCCGACGGCGACGCCGGCGACGGCGTATCGCTCGCGCCAGGCGTCGATGCGTCCCTGCAGCTCCTCCGGCGATGGGCCGCTCATGCGATCACCTGGCGCTCAGCGCCGATGCGGGGGCGCCGGCTGCGTCGTCGCGGCGGCCTGGCCGCTTCCGGCCGTACAGGATCAGGTCCTTGCCGATGACGAGGTTCGCCGTCGCCTCGATGCGTTCGAGCAGCTTGATCCGCCGGTTGTGGTGCCAGTTGATCAGCTTCCACGTGAACCGCACGGGCGGGAAGTTCTCGTTCGGCAGGCCGAAGACGCAGCGCAGGAACCAGTACAGCGACTGTGCGGCGTGCCGCCGCCGCTCGAACGCGATCTCGACGCCGTGCTCCTCGAGCAGGCCGCGCAGCTCGCCCGGGCGGTACCAGCGCACGTGGCCCCCGGGCGAGTGCCAGTAGTCCCACGAGAGCGCCCAGAACGCGCGCTCCGGCCAGTACGCCGGCACGCTGACGACGACGTCGGCCGCTGGCTTCGTCACGCGCACGAACTCGCGCATGGCGCGGCGGTCGTCCG
This sequence comes from Dehalococcoidia bacterium, assembly GCA_035583735.1. Lineage (GTDB taxonomy): Bacteria > Chloroflexota > Dehalococcoidia > DSTF01 > JACRBR01 > DATMAH01. The sequence goes on along the minus strand of DATMAH010000046.1, from coordinate 10,663 downwards.
GGATGTGCTCGAAGACCTCGGTGCAGAACGACTTGTCGAAGGCGCCGTCCTTGAACGGCATGTGGTTCGCGTCGGCCAGCACAAAGTCGGCGACGCCGCGCAGCTCGCCCTTGCGGCGCGCGTCGTCGTACATGAACTTCGCGGCGACGAGGTCGTCGCGGGAGTACTCCAGCCCGACGATGCGGCCGCCGTAGCGCGCCGCCTCGATCGTGTGGCGCCCGTTCCCGCAGCCCAGGTCCAGCACGCGCTCGTCGCCGCGGATGTGGAAATGGCGCTTGAAGTCGATGTTGACGATGTTGTCGGGCACGCCTGCTACGGCCTCCGTTCGGTCTCGGCGCCGGCGGCCTGCCCGGAGCCGTCGCCGGACGCCCCGTTCGATGAGGGCGCGCCAGGCGGCGTCCAGCCGAACGCCCGCTTCGTGCGCGGCAGCATCTCCTCGTACACGGCCAGCGTCTGCTCGGCGGCCTTGCGCCAGCTAAAGGTGCTGACGATGCGCTGCCGTCCGCCCGCCCCGAGCCGCTCGCGCAGGGCGGCGTCATTCCACAGCATCCGGATCGCCCCCGCAAGCGCCTCCGGGTCCGCCGGGGGCACCATCCAGCCGCTGCGGCCGTGCTCGACGATCTCACGGTAGGCGTCGATCTCCGTGCAGACGACGGGCGTGCCGCAGGACATCGCCTCGGCGAGCGGCAGGCCGAAGCCCTCGTGCACGGACGACGTCACCATCAGCCGCGCCTCGTTGTAGTGGCGCACGAGTTCGTCCGTCGGGATGCGGCCGGTGAAGTCGACGCGCGAGTTCAGGCCGTACTCGTTGACGAGGCGCGGCGCCAGCTTCAGGTTGTGCTTGAAGTTGTCGACGAAGGTCACGCGGAAGTCGATCTCGTCCTTCAGCAGGTCCAGCGCCTTGAGGAAATAGCGCGCGCCCTTGTTGCGGTCCTCGGAGTTGCCGACGTAGAGGAGCTTGTCCGGCACGCGCTGCACGCCCTCGAGCGGGCGGAACGTCTCGATATCGATGCCATTGTGGACGACGCGGATCTTCTCGGGCGGCAGCCCGAACGCGTCTTCGACGTCGCGCCGCGACGTCTCCGAGACGACGATCACGCGGTCGAGCGCGCGCGCCGTCCACTCCTGCATGATCCATGGCGACCAGAGGATGCGGCGCGCCTTCTCGTAGGTGCTGCGCGCCTGCCGGAGCTGGTTGCGCAGGTCGTACGAGAGCGGGTGGTGGACGGTGGCGACGAGCGGGAAACCGCTCTTGTGCGCCGCCCAGACGCCGTAGCTGAGGGTCTGGTTGTCGTGGACGATGTCGAAGCGGTGCTCGCGGCTCAGCTCACGGAGCTTGAAGTAGGCGCGCACGCTGAAGTTTGCCAGCAGCGACGAGAGGGCGATGCGGGTCGAGATGAAGTCGTAGAAGTTGACGGGGTGGAAGTAGCTGAGCGGCGGGCGGTTGAAGACGAAGTCCTTCTTGTAGTGGTGGTAGGTCCAGTAGCTGTAGTCCTTGATCTCGTGCGTGGTGACGCGCTCGTCCAGCCGGGGGTACGGCGGGCCGGCGATGACGTGCACCTCGTGGCCCATACGGGCGAGCTCCCGCGAGAGGTAAAAGAGGTACACCCCCTGCCCGCCGGAGTACATGTTGCCCTGGTACATGAGGAAGCAGATTTTCATGCCGGAGTTGTCAGTTCACAGTTGCACAGTCGTCAGTTCGCAGCCGCCGTCACTAGGCTCGAGCACAAGGCTACCGACGCGACCAGAGATACGAGGCATGGTATCGGACGCATCGTGCGGGTGCGACGCTCGCTCACGTCGTCGCGCAAGCGTCGGCGGCGAGCGCGCAGGCGTGGTCCACGACGGCACGCTGGCGCCGGTCGAGGAGCGGCCGCAGTTCGGCGGCGGCGATGGCGTACAGGCGGAGCGCCGCCGCACAGCTGTGAGCCGTGCTTTCGCCGCGCAGCGCCAGGGCAGTGTGCTGCGTCGACTCCCACAGCTCGCCCATCTCCGCCGCCATCACGTCGTGTACCAGGTTCTCGCTCGCGTAGAGGACCCGGCGCCGCACCGACATCAGCGGGGCCATCCGGATGGCGATGACATTGCGGACGATGGCGGCCCGCTGCCACTGGCCGGCGAGGATCGCGCCGGCCAGCTTGTGCACCTCCTCAGCGAAGCCGGTGATCTCGTCCGCTGCCCACGCGTCAGAGCGCGACGCGATCGCCGCCCACGACCACCGCTCCGCTCGCCGGCGCAACTCGCGCGCCACGCCGCCCGGGTCCGCCAGCACGATGGCCTCGCGCCAGCCGGGTACCGCCCAGCCAGCCTGATGCGGCGTGCGCATCTCGCGCAGGCACTGGGCGCGCGTCTTCCACGTCTCGGCCAGCAGGATGCCGCCGCTGCGGCGTAGCGTGTACGCAGGGCCTCGCCCAACGGCGAGCACGTCGACGTCCGATTCCGCGTGGGCGTCGCCGCGCACGTGGCTCCCCATGAGCGCGACGCCCTCGGCGCCCGCCATGACCATGCGGCGCGCGGCCTTCCGCGCCACCAGCATGACTGCGCGCGCAACCTGCGGTTCGCTCGCTGACATGCGAGCGTCCACCTACAGGATCCCCCGTTGACGCAGGAACGGGATCGCGCTGGCGACGGATTCCGGGGGCTGCGACTGGTTGATCTCGAGGACGCGGAGGGCGCCGGCGGGGACGCCGTCGCGGATGTAGTCCCACTCGACGTCGCCGTTGCCGGGCGCGCGGTGGTCGGCGAGGCCGGTGACGTCGTGCAGGTGCGTGCCGATGCAGCGCCGGCCGTTCCTGTCGAGCCACGCGCGCTTGTCGACGAGGCCGAGGCGCCACTGCACCTCCGCGTGGCCGACGTCATGCCAGTAGCCGACGAGGCGCGGGTCGTAGCCGGCGACCAGCTCGGCGGCCTCCTCCACCTGCGGGATCTCGTGATAGTGCAGCCTGTTCTCCAGCCCGAGGCCGATCTCGCGTGACTCGGCGTGCTCGGCAAGCTCGCGCAGGGTCTCGCGCGCCTGCTCCAGCCACGGGCCGTACTGCTCGTTGCGGAGGCGGATGCAGGCGGCGCGCAGCTCTTCGACGCGCGCGCCCTCGCGCGTGCCGGCGTCGTAGAGGCGGCGCAGCTCGCGCTCCTCGCCGAACATCGCGTTGCCGACGCCGCCGAGGTGGACGACGACGTGCGTGGCGCCGGCCTGTCGCGCGTAGTCGATGCTGGCCTTCGTGTAACGGATGGCGGCGCGGCGCTCATCGTCGTCGAGCGCGGCGAGGTTGAGTGCGCTGTTGTGGCGGGTCTCGTCGTGCGGCACGAGGGGCGCCGGGGCGTGGATGGAGGAGATCGGCACCCCGTGGTAGCTCAGCAGGCGCTCGAAGGGCGCGAGCGCCGTCGAGTGGCTGACCTCGATGGCGTCGTAGCCGAATGCGAGGACGTCGTGGACGAACTCGTGCATATCGGCCACGAAGCGTTCCTGCTGAGCCCACATGGTGGACAACGAGGCCCTCATTGGTCCTCCGCCTCTTCCGAGTCGGCCTGAACGACCGCCTCCAGTGCCGCGATAAGGGCAGGGATATGCTCCGTGGCGACCTCCCAGATGATCGTCGTGTCTATGCCAGCGTAGCCGTGCACGAGGCGGTGGCGCATGCCGATGATTTCACGCCACGGAACATCGCGGATGGCGTCCCGCCTCGCCTGTGAAACTCTGCTTGCGGCCTCTCCCACGATCTGAATCAGAAGCCGCAGGGCCAACTGCAGCGTCCGGTCTTCGAGGTATGACTCTAGTGTCTTGCCTTCGACGAGGTCACGCGCCTCGCGGGACGTGACGAGCATGTCGGCCAAGAGCGATTCATCATCAGGCCGCATACACCCGACGCGCTGTGCTGAGGATGTTCCGGCGACGGATCCAGTTGGCGTTCTGTTCGACAAGCCTTCGTTCGACGAGGTCGACGTGCCGCCCGAACATGCGCGCAAGTTCGTCTTCCATGTCGAGAAGAGCGCGGAGCTTAGGGCCGGCACCGGGCGCGAAGCTCACGAGCACGTCGACGTCGCTCTCGGGGCCGAAATCGTCGCGGAGGACGGAGCCGAAGAGCTCGAACTGGGTGATCTTCCACTTCTCGCAGAAGGCGGCGATCTGTTCTCGCGTCACGCCGACGTTCGGGTGGATCGTGTCCATGCCCGTACTATAGGGCATCGCGGCCTATCCGCTGCCGCCCCACGCCTGCGCGCGCGTGATCGGCGCGACGATCCACGTCGCCTCCGCGATGGCGTACGCGGTGCCGCCCTCGTCGAAGAGGCCGCTGAGGCCGTAGAACTTGCGGCCGTCCCGGTCCAGCGCGCGCGCCACGACGCGATAGCCGCCGGGCGGCGACAGAGGCGCCACCCGCAGGAAGCGCACATCCAGCGTCCCCAGCAGGAAGAACGCATCGTCCTTCAGCAGGTCGCGCTGCTGGTCGAGCGGCATGCAGATGCCGGAGCTGCAGTCCAGCGCCGCCGTCATCACCATCGCCGACAGCACGCCGCCGCCGTCGTCGAACGACGGCTCCGGCGCCCAGGGCGCACAGACGACGCCGTCCGACACGTAGCGCGGGAACACGCGGAGCCCCGACGCGTTCTCCGGCCCGCACGAGAAGCAGCCGGCGATCGGATGCTCGCCCGTCTCCTCCCAGAATGGTGGCCGGTCCGGCACGCCGATCGCCGCCATCTCGGCGAGCATCGCCGCGCGCTCCGAAGGCGGCTCCGCGATGACGTCGCCCGGCAGCGGCGCCGTATCGCGCGCGGCCACCTCGACGGTCCCGTGGATGAGCTCCGCATCGTGGCGCTTGACGCTCACGGCGATGGCGTCCGTCGGCCCTGACGCTATCACGTCCAGCGCCTCCTCGACTGGCACCCCGCTGCGGAGGCGCGCCGTTATTCGCAGAATGACCGGATACGCCGCGCCGGCGGCGGCCGCATGGTCCAGCGCCGGGCACGCCAGTGAGCCGACGGCGACGCCGCCGTTCACGTTCCCCGGCGGCCCGCGGAACCGCTCGGGGTACCCTGCCATGCGCAGCCCCGCGAGGTCGCGAAACACCTGCTCACGGTTGGAAGGCCTGCAGGCGTAACAGGAGTGGCGGTTCATGCTCCCTACTCGTTTCGGCGTTGAAGATTGCTCGTACGCGCCCTGTAATGCCGGCTGTAAGGTAGCCCGCCGCCGCAGTAAGCTAAAGCCCCATGAGCGTGCACTACGAACGCACCGCCGCCGCCGCCGTCCTCACCATCGACCGCCCGGGGCGGCGGAATGCCGTCGACGGCCCGACGGCGACCGCGCTGCACGACGGCTTCCGGCGCTTCGTCGCGGACGACGCGGCGCGCGTCCTCATCGTCACGGGCGCGGGCGGCGAGGCCTTCTGCGCCGGCGCCGACCTGAAAGCGATGAGCAACCCGGCGATGGCGCCGGAGGGTCCGATGGGCTTCACCCGCCTCCACTCCCCCAAGCCGACCATCGCCGCCGTCGAAGGGTGGTGCGTCGCGGGCGGGCTGGAGATCGCCTGCTGGTGCGACATCCGCATCGCGGCGGCGGGCGCGCAGTTCGGCTGCTTGGAGCGGCGATGGGGCGTGCCGCTGATTGACGGCGGCACGCAGCGGCTGCCGCGCATCATCGGCCTCGGGCGGGCGCTCGACCTCATCCTCACGGCGCGGCTGGTCGATGCGCAGGAAGCGCTGGCGATCGGGCTGGCGCAGCGCGTCGTGCCGGAGGGCGGCGCGCTGGCCGCCGCGCTGGAGCTGGCCGAGCAGATCGCCGCCTTCCCGCAGGAGTGCGTCATCGCCGACCGCCAGGCGCTGTACGAGGGTCTCGGCAAGCCGCTCGATGAGGGGCTGGCGATCGAGCGGGATCTGGGGCGCGCCGTCGTCGGCATCGCGGCGCAAGGGGCGCGGCGATTCGCCTCCGGTGAGGGGCGGCACGGCGTGGTGCGGTAGCTCCTACGGGCGCACGCGCCTTGGAGCCGGGAGGGGGGCGACCGGCGCCGGGCCCGCAACGCCGGCTTCAGCTATCGCGCCGGGCGACAGCGCATCATCGCGCACCGCGGCGCCGGCGCGGACGTACAGCAGGCGCGCGAACGACGCGAACAGCGCGCCGAAGCCGAGCGCTTGCACGCTCTCCTCGGTCAGCACCTCGAACGCATAGGTCCGATGCAGCTCGTGCGTCATGCCCGATTCTATCGCCGGGAACATCAGCGCTTCGAGCAACAGCTTCGTCGCCATCATGACGATGGCGGCGGTCACCCACAGCAGCTCGCGGCGGCCGGCGACCAGCATCACGGCGACGAGCAGGATGGCGAGCGCCGCAAGGAACGGGCTGTAGACGACCTGCCAGAGCAGGCGTCCGCCCTGCTCGGACCAGCCGAGCGCGTCCTCGAGCCGCTGGCCCAGGCGCTCGTGCAGCGAGATGCTCTTGTCGAGGGACATGAATGCGACGCCGCCTGCCACCGCGAGCCACATCGCGCGGAGGGCGCCATTCGCCTGCGTCAGGGCGATCCCTGCGGCGCACAGTGCGGCGCCGGCCAGGACCGACGACTGAAACCACGTCACGAGGTTGAAGCTGCCGTCGATATCGAAGAACCACATCGGGTCCGGGGCAAGCCAGCGCTGGCACACATCGCCCGCCGCGACGATCGCGACGCCGAGCGCCACGGCGGCGAAGACCGCGATGTCGACCGCGTCCGGATCGATCGGCGCGACCGGGTCCATCCCGGTCTCCCGTGCGTGCGGCCGGCGCTGATCCATGTTTCCCCGCCCCCCGGCGTGGGCCAATTGTACGTGCACACGAGCGCGACGGTCCCCCGGGCGGCCCGATCGGATGATTCCGGCGGCGGACCTGCCGCCTACCATCTGTGAACGCACACGTCCTGGTTCCGTTGCTCATCGCCCCGCGCACGCTCCGCCCCGGCGCCCACGCGCCGGCTGACGGCCGATTTCGCGGCCCACCCCGTTGACAGAGGGGGCCTTCCGTGGTAAGTTAGTGTCACGTTGACACTAACCCGTGGAAGAAGGGGACCGCCATGACGATGCTGCTTACCGCCCCTGGCAGGCCGGCCGCCGGCATCGGCTGCGAGGCCGACAGCATCCAGACGGTGCCGCTGGTGGAGGAGCGCTCCTTCGCCTACTGGCAGCAGGACATCCCGCAGGAGTACTGGGCGCTCTCGCCGGACGAGATCACGGCGCGCATCGCCGCCGCCCGCAAGAAGCTGGGCGAGCGGCTGGTCGTGCTGGGGCACCACTACCAGCGCGAGGACATCATCCAATTCGCCGACTTCCGGGGCGACTCCTTCAAGCTGGCGCAGTGGGCGGCCGAGCGCCCGGAGGCGGAGTACATCGTCTTCTGCGGGGTGCACTTCATGGCGGAGGCCGCCGACATCCTGAGCGCGCCGCACCAGAAGGTGATGCTGCCGAACATGGCGGCGGGCTGCTCGATGGCCGACATGGCCGACCCCGAGGACGTCTACAACGCCTGGGCGGAGATGGAAGAGCTGGGCATCGCCCAGGACACGCTGCCGATCACATACATGAACTCGGCGGCGTCGCTGAAGGCGTTCGTCGGCGAGAAGGGCGGCGCCGTCTGCACCAGCAGCAACGCGAAGAAGGTGCTGGAGTGGGCGTTCGCGCAGAAGAAGCGCGTGCTGTTCTTCCCGGACCAGCACCTGGGCCGCAACACCGGCCACGCTATGGGCATCCCGCTGGAGCAGATGGTGCTCTGGGGCTGGGCGCGGCCGTACGGGTCGAGGGGCGGCCAGACGCTGGAGGCGCTGCAGCAGAGCCGCGTGATCCTCTGGGCGGGGCACTGCTCCGTGCACCAGCGCTTCACCCCGAAGCAGATCGCCGAGGCGCGCGAGCGCTACCCCGACGTGACCGTCATCGTCCACCCGGAGTGCCGGTTCGAGACGGTGCAGGCGTCCGACCTCAACGGCTCGACGGAGTTCATCTCCAAGACGATCACGGAGGCGCCCGCCGGCTCGACGTTCGCCGTCGGCACGGAGATCAACCTCGTGTCGCGGCTGGCGAAGGAGAACCCGGACAAGACGGTGTTCTGCCTCGACCCCGTCGTCTGCCCCTGCTCGACGATGTACCGCGTGCACCCTGCGTACCTGGCGTGGACGGTGGAGTCGCTGGCGGAGGGGCGCGTCGTGAACCAGGTGCAGGTGCCGGCCGACGTCGCCGCGAACGCGAAGCTCGCGCTCGGCCGGATGCTGGAGATCAAGTAGCCGGACGCGGTGGATCCCGCGCGCTGTAACCAGGGTCTTGTCGGCCTGGGCCGGGAGGCGCCGCGAACGCTTCCCACGACTCCCTCCCCACGACACACGACACCTGATTTGGTACGATTCACCGCCGCGTTCGGGGTGTAGCTCAGCCAGGCAGAGTGCTCGGTTCGGGACCGAGAGGTTGACAGTTCAAATCTGTCCACCCCGACCATTTCCTTCTGGGCTGTGAGACGCAGGATGAAGGAAGCAGGGGCATCGCCCGGCATACCACGGGGCCCCACCCTCCTCCCGCCCCCAGTTTCGTCCCTCTTCCCTCCCACCGCCCTCTACTTCCGCCTCCGGCATCTCCGGCCGATACTCCTCACATGCGCAGACTCCTCGCCGCCGGCCTCGTCCTGCCGCTGCTGCTCGCCGCCTGCGGCGATGACGGCGGCGATCCGGAACCCACCGCCGCAGGCGACGGCACACGTCAGGCCACGCGGGAGTCACGGCCGGGTGACCGGGAGGAGCAGCTCCGGGACGACGTCGCGAGCGCCCTCACGGCCGTGTTCGCGAGCGGCTCCGCTGACGCCTACGGCTACGCCTCCGCCGGATTCAAGGAGAAGTGCCCGCTCGAGGACTTCGCCGGCGCCGTCGGGCTCGTGCGGCTCTTGCTCGGCGAGCTGGACGAAGACCGCGTCGAGGTCGAGGTGACGGACGTGCGCTTCGAGGACGACCGCGCCTACGTGACGATGCGCGTGCTGATCGACGGCGAGGAGTTCGGCGAGGCGGACGAAGGCGTCGGCGACTACTGGGTCTACGAGGACGGCGGCTGGAAGTTCGCCACCGACGACGATGAGCCGTGCGGCAACTTCAGCTCGTCCGGTGATGATGACGACGACGCAACGCCCGCCAGCGGGCCCGGCTCATCGCGCTCCGAGCCCGCGCCGCCCGGGTCGGCCGTGACGGTCGGCGACATGCGGATCACGGTCGTCTCGGCCGACCTCAACGCCGACCTTGCGGCCGTGAGCGAGTTCGATCCGACGCCCGTCGCCGGCCGCCGCGCGGTGCTGGTGCGCGTGCGCGTCGAGCACGCCGGAGAGGCGTCGTCCGACGAGACGGTGGATGTGTCGGAGAGCATGTTCAGCCTCACCGGCTCCGGGAACGTCGTGTACGACGGCTTCAGCGAGGACGAATCGTGCGGCTTCCTCGCGGACGGCATCGACGCCGAGCTGTTCGCCGGCGGCAGCGCCGAGGGTGACGTCTGCTTCCAGGTGCCGGAGGACGAGACGGGGCTGCTGCTCATCGTCGAGCCGGCATTCTCGTTCGACGACGGAGGCCGGCGCTTCCTGGCGCTGGAGTAGACCGCCACGCAGCCTCGCAGGGGACCGTAGCGCGGCGCGCCAGGAGAGGCGGACGGTTCGTCGACGAACGGCGTGGGCGTTGGCGTAGCTCCCGTTATTGCGGCGGGCCGGAGCATGCTTCTGTGCACCCGAGCGCCTCGGCAATGTAACGCCCCAGCAGGTCTATATCTTCGAACTCCTGCTCCGTGACGTGGAGGGCGGCCGACACCTGCTCGTAGCCGCCCGGGCTCTCAGGACTGCCATCGACATACTCCTGCGGCACGATGCGGCCGAGGTTGAGTTCGTCCAGCGTCCTCAGAGTCTCGTCCCCTACCACGTGGACGAAGACGATGTACGGGCTGGGATCGTCGACCACGTCGATCTGCGCGAGATACGAGCCGATGTCACTCGCACTTCCTACGGGGGGACCCTTCGGGCAAGGCTCCTCCACGCGGATGCGCTCGAACTCGAGGAATGTATTCCTCCAGAGGGCGTGCTTGTTAGCAGCGATCGCCTCTTCGACGTTCCCGGTGTGCTTCGCCCCACCAGACTCACCGCCTACGCCCCATCGCACACAGATCGCAAGTTCCGGACGGCCCCGCTTGAGAAATTCAGCGCTGTCGGAGAACTCCGCGCCAGGCTCTGCTTGTGTCTGAAGGACGGTCTGTAGAAGAAGCACACCCGCGAGAATGCCGGCGACCACGGCACAACACGCTACCACGCGTGAACGACGCAACATCGTGTCGACCTCCTAGTAGCCGGGTTGGCCAGCGATGACGGTTAGCGTGTTGCGATCATTCAGTGTCGGGAAGTAATAGTCCGTGCAGCCGTAATGCTGGCTGTGCATGATGCTACCGCCGGAAGGACAGTCACCGAATACCGGGTCGTCGAAGCCGAACGCATGCCCCGTCTCGTGATTGACCACGTGTATTTGGAGCGGGTAACTCTGCATGTGCGACTGCCTGAGCATCTGGTGGCTGCTCTGGTAGTGGCAGGAAGGACTGCACCCGTACCCGTACAAGGTGTACTGGCAACTCGTTCCCCCACAATACTGGTCTGAGTACGCATTGCTCACTACCTGATTGATGAGTCGATACGCCAACTGCCACCCTT